>JAGHBT010000006.1 GCA_021160845.1 bacterium
ACTTCCAAAAGCCGGTTTTTCTGAGAAGGTTTTGGAAAAACCTGCCGAGAAAACCAACAAAGGGGGACGGGGTTGAATTTAGGCGTTTCTTTTTTTATTTGCTTGTGGTGCTGAATAAATTTTAACCATCGCTAGGTATCCCTTTTCCCAATTTAATGTCTTAATCTTGTCTGTGTGGATCTGTGGCTAAGAATTAATTTGAAGGGGAATAAAGATAGCCTGCATGTAACGATGGATTAACCATCATGTTTGCAATTTCTTTAACGGATGATTCTGCAATAAACTTCAGGATGGAAAACTTCTTCTTCGGCGCATAAACAGCAGAAATCTTGCCCTTAATCCCGCCCATGCGGCCAGCCCATTCTATTGCGTCTTCGAGATTCCCAAGACGGTCAATAAGCCCAAGATTTTTTGCCTCCTCTCCGGTAAAAATACGTCCATCAGCGATCCCTTCCACTTTAGATAAATCCATCCCTCTTCCATCAGCAATATCCATAATAAATTGCCTGTGAATCTGGTTGGATAAATTTTGGAGGATACCTCTTTCATCCTTTGTCATCTCACGAACAGGAGAGCCGATATCCTTGTACTGGCCGCTCTTGATGACAACGGGGACCATGCCGATTTTACGAAGGAGCTCCTGAAAATTTGCAAAACCCATGATAACGCCTATGCTGCCTGTTATAGTGCCTGGATTCGCAATAATACCGTTGGCGCCTGCGGCAACATAATAACCCCCGGATGCAGCAAGACTACCCATAGAGGCTATAACCTTCTTTGTCTTGACTGTTTTTCTGATTTCCCTGAAAATTTCCTGCGAAGGCCCGACAGCGCCGCCGGGAGAATCGATGCGAATTACTATAGCCTTGATGGAACTGTTTTCACGAAAATATTTAAGGCTATGAATTATACCCCTGGAAGAGGTAATCTTGCCGGTTAACTCAACTATTCCGACCTTTTCTCCTCCTGATTTTAAAAGATCATCAAAGCCGGCATCCTTTGCAGCAAACATAACTACCAAGGATAATCCAACAAAAGCCGCAGCCATTATTGATGAAAAAATCAAAAGAAAAAAAAGATATGGATGGCGTCTGGAAAACATGTTTCAAGCCATGAACGGTTACTAAAATTGTTATCCTTAGGACTCACGCAAAAATAAATTAGCAAAGTTTGCGCTCAGATTTAGGTTAGACCTGGTCGATACGATTGAGCAAAATCACAGGAATAGCAAGCTATTTCAAGAATTTTGCGAATGAGTATCGGGCAAAGATGGCCTGAATCTGAGATGCAAAAATGTTAAGTTGTTTTTACGTGAGCCCTTACTGCTTGTTTGACTCATTCTGAAGATTCTCACGCAGGATATCTCCAAAAGTAGATGTCGCAGGGCCCAGGTTGTCTATATATTCACCAAGAAGCGCCTTGTTATCCTCAACAGTAAGCTGCTTGATTGAAAGACCAATTCTTCTTTCCTCGCTGTTAATATTCATAATCTTTGCGGTTATAACATCGTTGATATTGAATTTCTCGGCAGGAGTTTTTATTTTTTCAGCGCTGATTTCAGATACATGCACAAGACCTTCAATTCCTTCTTCCAATTCCACAGAAACTCCAAAATCAGTAATATTTGTGACTGTGCCTGTAATCTCTTTCCCAACCGCATAGCGCTCTGCCACAGTTGTCCATGGATCTGTTCCCAGCTGTTTGATTCCAAGAGAAAACCTTTCGTTTGCCTTTTCAATATCAAGAACTATAGCCTGAATTACATCCCCTTTATTATACATCTCGGACGGATGTTTTATCCGCTTGGTCCAAGAAATATCCGAGATGTGAACAAGGCCGTCAATTCCTTCATCTATACCGACAAAAAGTCCGAAATCGGTTATATTTTTAATTTTCCCTTCAATGGTTGTCCCGACAGGATATTTTTCACTAATTAGATCCCACGGATTTGGAACGACCTGTTTCATGCCAAGTGAAATGCGTCTGTTATCAGGTTTTATATCAAGCACTACGGCCTCGACAGTATCTCCAATAGATACAATTTTGGAAGGATGGCGAATCTTTCTGGTCCATGACATTTCAGAAACATGAATCAGCCCTTCAATACCCTCCTCTAATTCTACAAATGCACCATAATCTGTCAGGCTGACAACCTTGCCGGTAATATGGGAACCAACCGGATATTTTTCTGTAACAGTTGCCCAGGGGTCATCGGTAAGTTGTCTCATGCCCAATGAAACCCTTCCCTTTTCAATATCAAAGTTCAATATCTTGACAGTTATCTTGTCGCCGATCGAAAAAAGTTCCGAAGGATGCTTAACACGCCCCCACGAAATGTCTGTAATATGCAGCAGGCCGTCAACACCGCCAAGATCAACGAACACACCATACTCGGTAATATTCTTTACAATACCTTCAATAATCTTGCCTTCATGTATGGATTCAAGAGTTGCAGATCTTTTAGATTCACGTTCCTGTTCAAGAATAACCCGTCTGGATAAAACTATATTGCTGCGCTTTCGATTATATTTTAAAATTTTAAATTCAAAGGTCTTTCCTACCATCTCATCGAGATTGCGGATAGGGCGCAAATCAGCCTGTGAGCCGGGTAAAAAAGCCTTCACTCCGATATCCACGGAAAAGCCGCCCTTTACACGGGCTAAAATAACCCCTTCGATAGTTTCCTCCTTATCGTAACTGCTCTTAATGTCTTCCCATATCTTTACTTTTGCCGCCTTTTCTTTTGAAAGGATAACACGCTCTTCATCTTCATCCCAGTATTCAACCATTACCTCAACTTCGTCTCCTTGAGACGCGTTAATATTACCATTATCATCCTTGAATTCCTGAATCCGTATTCGCCCCTCTGATTTATAGCCGATGTCAACAAGCACATAATCCTTGTCAATCGCAATTATCCTGCCGGTAACAAGCTCGCCTTCTCCGAAACGCTTAAAGCTTTCAGCGTACATATCCTCATAGTTTTCCTTGAGGTCACCGGAGTCTTGAACATCTTTTGCCTGCCTGTGCTCCGGCAGACAGGACGCTTGATCAACACTAGTCTGCTTCGCACCAGCCTGGTCTGCCAAATCGTCTTTGTCTATCTTTTCAGTTGAATTGTTTTCTGCAAAATTATCCATTAACCAATATTCCCCCTTAAGCTGTATTAATG
>JAGHBT010000158.1 GCA_021160845.1 bacterium
GAAATACTAAGACGCTACGGAGCTGATATTGAATTCTTCGGTAATGATTGCCTGCACGCGGAAACACGGGCTAGGGAAGCTGCCAGGGAAACAGGGCGGATATTTATATCACCATACAATGACCCAAAGATTATAGGAGGTCAGGGAACGGTGGCAATGGAAATAGAAGAACAGACAGATGGTATAAAAATAGATTCTGTTCTTGCACCCGTGGGAGGAGGAGGACTGATCAGCGGTATTGGCGGTTATCTGAAAGAAACGAGTGAAAAAATTGAAATCATAGGATGCCAGCCGATCCAATCAGCCGTCATGGCAAAATCTCTTAAGGCAGGTAAAATACTTGAAATGGAATCAAAACCAACAATATCCGATGCAACCGCCGGCGGTATTGAAACGGGATCAATAACATTTGATATTTGCAAAGAATATGTTGATAAATTTATTCTGGTTTCCGAGAGGGAAATAAAGGAAGCAATAAGTCTTATCCTCCGTAGGCATTTCATGTTGATCGAAGGAGCAGCCGCCTTAACGGTCGCTTCCTTTCTAAAAGAAATAGAACAATTTAAGGGGAAAAATACAATTCTTATACTAAGTGGAGCCAAACTGGACCTCAATCAATTAAAAGATATCATTTGCCTCAATAAAAAGGGATATTGATACTACTCCCCGCAAAACGTAAACGATCGTTTACAATTTTGTGTTCGAATGTATACACCCCAACTTCTTGCAATATCAGGAATTATATGATTTGCCCCTTATGTGTAAACAATAGTTTACATATTCTCGGTCCATTCAATATCTACTCTTCAACATTTAAATATTTTTAAGTCTCCAATTCATTTAATAACAATAGGATACAATAGTCTAGAAATTATTGGAAACAACGAGGAAGTTTGGCACAACTCCTGCAATTACAAGGAAGCATAAGAAGCCATTAGAAACTTTAGACAACAAAGGAGGTCGGAAATGTTTTACTTCACAAATATAGCGCTTATAGTGGCTCTTCTTTCAGCTGGTAAGGCCGTATGGGGAAAAGCAGTTTGGGGTTCCTGAGAAAATTATATTTAATACTGCAAAAGAAGCGGAAGCATCGAGAGAATGCTACCGCTTCTTTTATTTTGGCCTCCTGCACTTGTTAAACCTTCAATTTCAGAATTCTGTAACCTGACCGTTCCGCGCAACTACAATATTTTTTCATCAATCAAACCGAAAAAAAGCTGCTCCTGGACTTGCCCGTCTGTTTAAACTATAATATTTCCATAATGGCAAACAACAGATAATAGCCAAAAAAAGAATTAACTTAAAAGGCCAACAATGACTTCATTTCAATACTGGCTTAAAGAACTTAGATCTGAGTTCCTCACTGGGAGCATAACTCCCGTACTTCTCTCCACAGCACTTGTCTGGTATGAAACGGAAACCTGGAATCCTCTTCTATTTACACTGACACTCCTCGGTGTGATCTTCCTCCATCTTGGAGCCAATACAGCGAACGACTATTTTGACCACCTTTCCGGAAACGACATCGTCAATACAGAATATGTAAGGCCCTTTACCGGCGGAAGCCGCCTTATACAGAGAAAACTCATCCCCCCCGGGACAGTTCTCGCAACCTCCCTTTTGTTTTTAGCCGCGGCTTTAATAGTCGGTATATTTCTTGTTGCTTCGGCGGGTGCCCCAATATTGCTTTTTGGTATTATAGGTATTATCAGCGGTTATTTCTATACCGCTCCACCTTTCAAGTTTTCTCACAGGGGGTTTGGCGAATTTGTTGTTGGGTTAGGGTTCGGACTTATCGGAATCGGAACCTACTTTGTACAGGCAGGCACAGTATCAGTCCCCTGCGTTCTTGTATCTCTTCCCCTTGCCTTCCTTATCACTTCAATAATTGTTATAAATGAGTTTCAGGACAGCAAGGCTGATTCAAGCACTGGGAAAAAAACTGTCGTCGTCAGGCTGGGCAAGAAGAGAGCAGTCTATCTTTTCGCCGCCCTCACAACCGCTTCATACATTCCGATAATTATTGGAACGGTAGGTGGAATTTTGCCGCCGCTGACACTTACATCACTGGTTACACTACCGATTGGATTAAAAGCCATTTTGATCGCGAGAAAATTCTATGATGAACCCAGAAATCTCACACCCGCAAACGGATTGGCGATATTGAACCATATCCTCACGGGGATAATACTAACTATCGCCTATTTTATAGCCGCATAAAAAGGTCAACCCATAATCCCGAGCTTTTTACGTATTTCTAAAATCCTTTCTACAATTTCTTCCTTCGATTCCGCGATGTGAAGAAGATCAAGATCCTTGGGCAAAATTTTACCTTCTGCCAGCATCTTGTTTTTTACCCAATCGATTAGCCCTCCCCAATATTCCTTATCCAGCAAAAAGACCGGAAATGGAGCGATCTTATGAGTCTCAATCAGTGTGAGGGCTTCAAACAATTCATCCATCGTACCAAACCCTCCCGGGAGGATCACGAAAGCCATCGAATATTTAATGAATACAACCTTACGAACGAAAAAATACCTAAAGGAAATAAGTTTATCTATATATGGGTTCGGCTCCTGCTCAAATGGAAGTTCTATATTAAGTCCAACCGAAAGGCCTTTACCCTCCTGGGCTCCACGGTTGGCCGCCTCCATAACACCGGGGCCACCGCCAGTAATAATAGGGCAATTATAAGATGCAAGATCCCTCGCAAGATCCCTGGCATCCTCGTAAACAGAATCGTTTTCCTTCGCACGCGCAGAGCCGAAGAAAGTAACCCCGGGGGTTACATCCATCATAGTTTCAAAGCCGTCCACAAATTCCGCCATTATTCTGAACAGACGCCACGATTCCCTGATATTAAACTTGTCAATAAGATATCTCTTTTCAATACTCACTACATATCTCCATTCTTTATGGTTCGGCATCCTTGCGGATTATACTTCCCGACAAGATAACTCTCGTTTAATCTCCCCTTGAACTTAAGCTAAAATCTAGAAATATATCAAGCGCTATTAACAACCAAAAAATTAAAAGGCTTGATTCGTTATTTCAAAGAGTTAGCTTATTATGTGCATATCCGTTTAATAAGCTACCGAAAGAAAAAATATGTTTTTGCATCTTAAAGAAATTAATCCCATATGTAAAAGCCCTCTGATAAGTATATCTCCGATTGTAATAAACTTGCCGGCCTATAGTTATCAGATCAAAATATTATGAATATTTCATTTAACAAACTGATCGTTGACAGAACAGCCTACAACGATCCCCTTACACACCGTCTGAAGCAAAAGCTCCCGGACGCGGCTGTTGAAATTGTTCCGGATGTCACCCCATTTCTCCACCCCCATCGAACCAGTAAGGAATCCCTTGTAATTACCCACCAAAAGGGCAAATTTATAAAGGATTTTCCGGGGGCGACGGGAACACCTCCGTGCAGCGAAAAATGTATAACCACTCTTCTGAATTGCCCTTTTTCATGTTCCTATTGTTACCTTCAATCGTACCTTGATCATCGACAAATTATTGTGTTTTCAAACACTGAAAGAATGAAAGAAGAACTAAAAACAGTACTAACCAACAATCCTCCATCAAGAATAACAACGGGGGAGATGGGAGACAGCTTGGCAATTGATCATCTCACCGAAACTACCGCCGACCTTCTGCCCCTTTTTAAGGATACCGGGACTCTACTCGAAGTAAGAACCAAAAGCACAAACATAGATCACCTTTTACACCATTCAGGAAAAGGTTCGTCGCTACCATCAACTATCGAGAATTCCGACAGGCTCTTAGTTACCTGGACACTGAGTCCCCGAAACGCGATAAAAAAAGAAGAGCATGGAGCTGCCCGGCTTGAAGACAGATTAAATGCAATAAGCAAAATCTCCGGGTCGGGAATCAAAGTGGCAATAAGATTTGATCCGATCATTCCATCCTATTTCACGCAGGTTGAATACGAAGAAATCGTTAGAAGTTTAAAAAGGGTGGCAAAAAACAGAATATACCGTTTCGAACTCGGCATTCTGAGATTTCCTCCCGGACTCTGGGAAAATGTCAGGTCAAAATACCCCGGGAGCGCCATTATGCGAGGTGAGTATCATCGAGACACTGAGGGAAAAATTAGATTCTACCGACCAACGCGCGTAAAAATTTACAGGGAACTACACCGGATAATATCAAATCATTTTACCGACGTCCCCGTTGAGCTCAGTATGGAACACAATAGCGTATGGCAAGATGCCGGCATTCCTATTCCCTCCTAAACAGTGTCAACTCGTTCGCCGAATATCACATCTAAAACAAAACGTAAAACGAAAATAAATAAAGTATTTTTCCCAAATATTAAAACAACAACTCCAGATTTCATGTATCATAGACAGTTGGCATCCCGTCAAAACCAAGTGCGTCGGCGTCAAGATACGATGTATCTCCGAACAACCTTAACCTTGGCCTGTAATCAAGTAC
>JAGHBT010000198.1 GCA_021160845.1 bacterium
GGCCATGTTAGCACAGGAATCTATTTCTACAGGTTAGTAGCAGGCAAATCGACATTGATCAGGAAACTGGCCCTGGTGAGATAACCCGTGGAGACGGTTGGGCCCATTAGTGTCCGGGCTTCGGCAAAGAAAAGGTAGTTCTAAAAAGATGACAAGGTGACGAAAAAGCAGGAGATCTTTGTCGAATCGAAACCGGTAGAAGATCGATATGTAACAGAGACGAAAAGGAGAAAGGAAATGAGAAAATTATATTTTGGTCTTGTTGCCCTCATGATGCTGACGGTGTTTGCAGGTTCAGCCGAGGGTTTTGTTCCCAGACTGCTCAGTTACCAGGGTGTCCTGACCGAGGTGGGGGGACAGCCCGTGTCGAACGGCCAGTACCAATTAACATTTAAGATATACGATGTGGCGGCAGAGGGAACTGCAATGTGGACCGAGGCTCAGACGGCTGAAGTCACTAATGGAATCTTTACTGTAATATTGGGTTCGAGTACAACTCTGGACCTGCCTTTTGACACGCAGTACTATCTTGGTATTACGATCGCATCGGAAGAAGAACTCTCCCCGCGGGTCCAGCTCTGCGGCGCGCCATATGCCTTGGGTGCGGGGATGCTCGCCGGCTCTACAAATATTGTACCCTCCACCGGCGACGTGGGATTTGGGACGACTGCGCCTCAGCACAAACTCCATATCGTCGATACGGGGCATGAGATGGTCGATCTCGATATCCAGTCATTATACGGTTCGGGTACAATGCAGATACAGACAGACAATAATGCAAATAACTATTTCGGGATAGCAAAGGGCGCCTCCGGCGCTTCTGGATCGACCGCGGGATTTCCTCTCGCCGACATGTCAAGGCTGGTGGCCGGGAATGCCGCCGGGCCGATGATGTTGCAGGTGATGACGAACAACCCTTTGTATGTAGTTACAAACAATCTCGAGAGGATGAGAGTGACCGGTGAGGGTAATGTCGGTATTGGTACGACGAGTCCGGGGGAGCTTCTCGACGTGAATGGCGGCGTCAGAGTGGGTAACTCAATCGGAACGAACCCGGGTACGATGCGTTGGACCGGGTCTGACTTCGAAGGATACAACGGAAGTTCATGGGCATCCCTTACAGCGTCGGGCGGAGGGAGTCTGCCTTCAGGGATAGCCGGTAACACTCTAAGACACAACGGCTCTGACTGGCTTGCAGCTACCAATCTTTACAACAATGGCACGAATGTGGGAATAGGTACGACGATTCCTTCGGAAGCCCTGGATGTCACTGGAAATATTCACGCGAGTGGGGAACTCCAGGGAACAAAAGCTGTTCTCGGAAGTTCTTCCATTCCGGGGATTCTTCATGTAGAGAGGTTTGGATCTACGAAGATATTGGGTAATTCCAACGGGTATGGTGGTAATATGTATATGTACGACGAAACAACCGAGCCGACGATCAACCTGATGGCCGACGTCAACGGTGAAGGTGGATACGTTGGCATATTCGGCGATAACGGCGGTGGGGTGCCCGAGATAGTGATGGATGGCAACTATTCCGGCAGCGGCAATCCTTATGTAAGATTGAGCGGTAGCACAAGTTCAATCGCCTTTAATACGAACACGACCGGCGATGACTGTGTTATTTTGCCGGTGAACACAATATCAGCTGTAGAGCTTGCCGAAGAGACGGGTGTGAGTGCATCGACCGACGGAGGGACTACTGTCGAGTTCCCCAGTTCAACATGGACAGTAATCAAATCGGTGACAATATTGGCTCCGGGGCCCGGTTATGTGATCGTAATAGGCTCCTGTCAGGGAGATTGCCTTCACAACAACGGTTCATCTAGTATAGGATTCTATGGAGTCTCCAATTCGCCAACGGTCGTTCCCGCGAATCAGGATATACAGTGGATGCTCGATTTTGCCGCCCCAAGCGGGAATTACAAAACGCCCGTTACAGTCCATAGTGTGTTTACCGCGGCAGCAGGAGCTAATACATACTATTTTCTCGGGTATGAATACTCAGGGTCTTTTTCCGCTGAAAATGTTCAGCTTTCCGCTATTTATGTGCCGACGGCATACGGTAGTGTGAGTTCCGTTGCGACAAACGCTCCCGGAGAGGATAGATTGTCTGTTATACAGGGACGCACCGACAGCGACATCGCAAAAGAGCGTGATGAGGCTGTCGCGGCTGATAGGGACAGGATAAACAGGGAATTGTCTGAGATGCGCGGGAAATTCAGCAAAATGGAAGCCGAGATAGAACGCCTGAGCCGTGAACAGATGGAAAAAGACTAATTATGGAGCAGTAACTAAAATGTTTGTACGGAGAAATTAGTCCGTATGGAGAAGGGTCGTCCGGAAGAACCGAACGGCCCTTTTTAATGAACAAAACTCGCGACATACCTTGCGACATGTTTGAGAAACGTTGTCAACCAAGCCTGATTCGTAACATAATATTGTCAGATTTTTGTCGGTGGAGAGTGGGACCTAGAATTGAAGCTCGAAAATATGAATCAGACAGTAATAGATGCCGATACCGATAAAAAGGATTCCTGTGATTCTTCTGCCCCATTTTTCAAACAGCACAATTTTGTTATAGGCTTGGGCTACCCTGTTAGCTCCGAGAGCTAAAAGAATCGCGAACATCAATACAGGCAGGCCGGTCGCGATACCAAAGATTGCCGGCAGTAGAATTCTTGAATTATGTTTGACTGCCAGCGGTAAGAGTGATCCGAAAAACAAAGCGGCGGATGTCGGACAAAATGAGAGAGCAAAAATAATCCCTAAAAATCCTGCCCCCCAGATGCCGAGAAGTTCCGCCTTTTCCCGGATCGATTCTCCCAGCCCCGAGCCCCCGAAATTAAGTGAAATAAGTTCCAGCAGCATCATTCCCACGATAATTAGAAGGGGCCCTAGCAGCATATTCATGTATTTCTGCAGTACATGTGAAACCAGTGGAGCTGAAAGTATGCTCGACACCAGGAGGATACCCAACATCAGATATGTCAACATACGTCCGGCGGTATATAGCAATCCCGCTGAAAGAACACTCGCGGGCCTGTCCACTCTCCGGCCGACAAAAGAGATTGCCGCAATGTTGGTAGCCAAAGGACAGGGGCTGATTGATGTAAGAATCCCAAGCCAGAATGTCGACGCTATAACAAGTATCCATTCAGTCATCAATTTTCTTCCGTCAATAATGGTCTGGTCTCGTCTTGAATATAACTGATGAAGGCAGTTTCATTTCTTACAAGTTCCCATACCCTGTCCAGACGCTTCCAATTTACTTGAGAACCATTTCTTAGCAGTGAAACGACGACGGCGCTGGTTGTAAGTTGATAGTCTTGCACAAAATGTTCGTTATTTGGTTTCTCCATATTTAACACTTGCAATTTGATCATTCCCTTTTGCAAGTCTTCAGATAAGCCGGTTTCAATGGCCTTTCTGGTTAGGGCCTCAATTCTTCTACAAGTTCTACAGCGTGTTGTATTGTGAAAGTAATAAACTATAGTTCTAGTAGTTGGAGTTGTTTGACCGGGGTTTTGGACATTATTAGAAGCAACCTTTAAAGTCGCATTTTCTTTCGTTTTTTCCGCATTGTTTTCTTTGATTAACAAAGTTACAAGGCTTATGCCGACAAAAAGCAGCAGTATAGTAGTTGTTACACCTTTAGTCTTCATGAATATTCTCCTTCGGGAATAGGGCCGCGTTCATGACTATCAGCGTTCATGTTCATAATACGGACCCCCCCTATCCCTTAAGTGTGTTTTTCAATTCTTCCACTGCGGGGACCCTGCCCGCGAGCTTAACCTCGCCGTCTATGACCAGGGCGGGAGTCATCATGACACCGAAGCCCATGATCTGATTTATGTCTGTTACTTTCTCGAGTTCATAATCGAGCCCAAGTTCTTGAGCCGCCGTCTCGGTCACCACCTCCAGTTTTTTACAGTTTGGACAGCCTGTACCCAGAATTTGAATTTTCATCTCTTTACCTCCATGGGGTTTAATTAAAAAATGTTCCATAAATCATTCCGCTGAAAGTGGCCATGACTATGACCAGCGTAACAAACACAAGTGTTTTCTTGTTGCCGATAACGCTGCGGATAACCAGCATGTTCGGAAGGCTAAGGGCAGGACCTGCCAGCAGAAGGGCAAGGGCCGGGCCCTTTCCCATGCCGCTGCCGATAAGTCCCTGAAGAATCGGCACTTCCGTAAGTGTGGCGAAGTACATAAATGCTCCCGCGAATGACGAGAAGAAATTAGCGCGAAGCGAATTTCCCCCTACCGCTTTCTCGATCCACCCTGAGGGGATTAGTCCCTCGTAACCGACTCTTCCAAGCAGCGCTCCTGCAACAAGAACTCCTAACATAAGAAGAGGTAAAATTTGTTTGGCGAATTTCCAGGAAGAAGAGAACCATTCTTCCGTTTCGTTATTTCCTGTACTGGTAATGATGGAAATTCCGATAACAGCGGCTGCAAACGGAACAAGGTGATGCCCGGGGAAGAGAAAAATCAGTACGGAGACAGAAAGCGCGATGAGCGCAACTTTCCACCATTTTAGATTAAACCAGACAACAAGAATAATTCCGAGCGAGAGAGCAAAAAAAGATGTAAGAAACCACTTGGCGCTGTAGATAAGTACCCACAGCCCGGTGTTTCCCACTGGCTTCCCCCAGTTTGTAAAAACAAGAATCCCTACCATCGAAGTGAAATAGAGGGCGTTTTTCCAGAGGGGTCGCTTGGGTTTTTCATCCGGTATGGCTGCTTGCGCCGCCGCCTTTTCTTTTTCTTCATTTCTAAAGATTATGTGCATCATTATTCCTATTACAATACTGAAAAAAATCGCCCCAACAACCCTGGCGATCCCAAGCCTGATACCGAGGACGTTCGCTGTAAGCACAATGGCCAGTATATTGATGGCCGGGCCCGAATATAGAAACGATGTGGCAGGCCCGAGGCCCGCTCCCATCCTGTAGATACCGGCGAAGAGTGGCAGTACGGTACAGGAACAGACGGCCAGGACAGCGCCGGATACAGACGCGACACTATAGGCC
>JAGHBT010000049.1 GCA_021160845.1 bacterium
AGAGATTTGTGTATGATAATAAAAGAAAGAATATCAGTGATGATCAGCGTAGATCGGTGGCTGAATATCTATTTTTTTCGTACTTTCGTGATGTTTCTCTCCGCTCTTCGCTCCCTGCTCTTCGCTCATCTAATTCTGACTGCAAAATGCTTAATTCCTGAGCCAGCTTCCTGACCTGATCGGTCAATGATGAAATCTTGACTGAATAGTGAAGTGCAATCAAAAGGAGAAAAAGGAGGCCGAAAACAAAGAGGGTGGTGGTGGGGAGCACCGCTCCGATCATCTCGGTAATAAAGACCAAAAGGTCATACCAAATGACTAAGACGATTATGCTCAAGCTGGTCAGAAGCCACAACCAGGAGTATTCTTCCCGCAATTTTTTTCTGCGAACCATCTCCACTATAAAAATAGATATTGCTATTCCCACAATCAAGGCAAATATCTGTTGTCTGATCGGCATAATCTCAGCTCTTTGCTCTCAGCAATGTAACAAAAATAGAAAGAAACATTTTAAAGATATAATATATGGGTTTCAATCCGGAATGCATTGATTTTCCCTGCACGCCGGGATACATATTTACTGGAATTTCCTTAATTTTTAATCCCGCCCTGTGCAGCATTATTATTACATCGGCGTCCGGGAAATCAACCGGATAATAGTCTCCTGTATAAAATTGAAGTCCGCGTTTATTGATAGCCTGATACCCTGAAGTAGGATCAGTAATTTTCTCACCAATTATAAGTGAAGTCAAATTTGCAAAAAAAAGCATCCCGACCCTTCTTATGAAAGGAGCCCCATAGTTTCCGCCGTCTAAAAACCGAGAGCCTATAATTACATCGGCCTTATTATTGAATACCTCAGCCAACAACTTTGGAATATCTCCAGGATCATGCTGCCCGTCCGCATCTATTTGTACTGCATATTCATATTCTTTCTTTAAAGCAAATTTGAAACCGGTTTGAAGCGCAGTGCCATAACCCATATTATAAGAAAGGTTGATTACCCGCACGCCCATCTCACGCACGATCTCTTCTGTTCGATCCTCTCCCCCGTCGTTTACGACCAGGATGTCGGCACCAGGAGCTGCCGCAATGATTCCATTTAATACACCCGCAATATTTTTTTCTTCATTGTAGGCAGGGATGATGATAATAGTTTGCTTTTTCATTTAATTTTCTGTAAGCGTGCGGAACGTTGAAATCAGAAATTGGAAATTTGGGGATGGTTCCACGCGTTGTGATATATCCGAGATATTTATGGAATGTGCAAAACGATTTGAACCTATGGAAAATCCGGCCCAATGCATCCGGCAATATCCCGTAGGGGCAGGCCCCCGTGCCTGCCCTGACAATATGCAACCACAGGGGAAAGGGCAACCACAGGGTGGGCACCGCCCACCAAAAACAAACCATTCAATCTTGTCGGTGGGCAATGCCCACCCTATATTCTGCATCCTATTGTCGGTGAGCCTAATTTCAGCGCACTTACCCAAACTTATTGAGAAGTTACGAAGCAATCTTACAAGACCCTGATAATTTACGAGATTGTCGCAGCACTTTGCTCCCCGTAATGACTCAAAAGTTAATTTTTCAAAGGTCTCAATCCGCATCCTATTTCACTATGGCCTGGTAGTTAAAAAAAACGACTCCAAGACTTATCATAAAGACGCCCAACCATTGAATAAGAGATAACCTTTCACCCAAAACTATCCAGCTAGCCAGAGCCAACAATATGTAAAAGAATGCACCGGACATTGTGAGCAGATATACGAGTGGGGTTCTTGAAAGGACATAAATCCAAAACAAAGCGATTGTTCCTTGAAGGACAAATGCGCCCATAACATAGGAGGAATGAATTATTCTGAAGATTTCGACCATGACCCCGGATGAAAAATGCACTCCTCCCAATAATAGAAGGCCTTTTTTGAGTATTATTTGTGCGGTAATAGTGCCAAAAGCTATAATAGATATGAAAATAATATTCGTTAGCATTGACTTATTCCTCAATACTGTTGTCTGTATAGTAGACATTGTCTTTTTCGGTCCTACTTTGCTCCAGTGTTTTTCTTCTTACGCACCACACGCCAGTCTATGTACCATTCCAGAACGAGAGGAGGTAGCACTCGCCGGAAGCATTCCTTCCAGCCGAGAAAGATTTGCCAGCGCCATCGTTTGGTCCAGGCTTCAGTCCTTACCGGGAAGCTATTCATAGTATCTTGGGGCAAAGAGCTTTTAAACCCTACCCCCACCAAGGTGTGAGGGAAACTTTTACGTCCGAGAGCACCCACAAAAGAAGACGAAAAGGAGGCCAAAAGACTCTCAAAGGCAGCTGATGTGAAACGCCAGTAGTCGTTCGGATAGCCATGAATCGGAAAATCCATATCCATTCCTGGGCCATTGCGGAAATCGGTTCCAACATAATCTCTGTCCGGGAACATAAACCTAATGTTGATCATTTCCTCCTGCCGCGGGACAAGAAACGAGCCGAATTCATAAATCGGATCGGACAACGGCAAAGTTTCGATGCAAATCTGAATGAGTTCTCTGATAGATGCTCGTAATAAATACTCCTTTCTATTCTGTAACAACCTATCGGTTTACACTTTCCACCACACACCATAAGGTCCTGCGGGCTTAAGAGCGATGGGGAGGAGAAGTTTTGTCGG
>JAGHBT010000152.1 GCA_021160845.1 bacterium
GAGTACAGCGGATGTACACGTAGTTCCGGCTTTAACCTCCACCCCTTCTCCCACTTGCTCAAACACTCTGTTGTTACCTTCTATATAGGCAGAATAAAGATAGTCAACTGTATCTTTTCCTTCGGCGGTAAAGTAGAATTCCCCCACAGCATCGACCATAGTCCTGCTGGATCTACCCCCTCTAAAGAGTCCCCCCATCCCATCAGCTAAAACAACTAGAATTCCCCTGCTGCTTATTAACTCTTCAGTTTCAGGCTCAAAGATACCGAAGTAGTCCTCATTTTTTTTCTTGACTCTACCTCGGTCAGTCGCTGCCCCCAGGATATAACCCCGGGTTTTTCTAATAAAAGTCTTCATGCCAATTATATTACCGGCTATTCTCCCGGAAGGTCAAGTTTCATTACAACTATTTCATTCTAATTATCCGCGCAATCCGAGATCCCTTGCGCCGTACACGAACAACTGTTATTTTCCACAAACAGGATATACATTATTTTTCTTGCGGGTCAACACAATGTACAGGCACCGGTATACAACAGCGCGTCTTTTACACGAAGGACATTGATTGGAAGGATCAAACCTTGGAAAATTCACGAATTCTAGAGAACCTTTTTGCAAACAAAACTGCGGTAATATTTGATTTCGATAATATTATAGTGGATTCGGAACCGTACCATTTCAGGGCTTACGAAAAGGCCTTCGCGGAGAAAGGACATAAGATAAACCGCGAAGAATACTGGGTTGAGTGGACCTTCAACGGGGGAGGAGCCGAGGGTGAAATCAATAGGTATAATCTCAAACTCGACCCCGATTACATGAGAAGCAAAAAGGATCCTGTTTATTCATACTTCTGCAAGAGTGGTAAAATAAAGGTTTTCCCTGCCGCGTTAGAGATAATCAAAACTCTAAAGAAAAATAAATTCTCTCTGGCGATAGCTTCCGGTTCTTACCAGCATGACATCCTTTCCATTATAGAAGCAAAGGGTATCGAAAGGAATTTTCTCGCTGTAATCGGGAAAGATATGGTTCCAAAACCAAAGCCACATCCGGCAACATATCTGAAGGCATCATCCGAACTCGGGATACAACCCTCTAAGTGTCTTGCAATTGAAGACGCTCAAAAAGGGATAATTAGCGCTCACGAAGCAGGAATGGAAGTAATAGCAGTAGAAACAGCCGTAACAAAAGGATTTAATCTCAAGGATGCCGATCTTGTCGTATCTAATTTAGAGGAACTTCAAAGATTATTGGAAGATTTATTTACGCCAGGGTAAATCGAATTCCTTGCCGACTTCAACAAATTTAAATTTCTATAAGTTCTTCTTCAATTTCCGGTTCATAAAAGGGGTCAATTCTCTTCTGAGTTTCAATAAATACTTGCCTTATAAGTCTTCTCGCTTCTTCGCAAGCCTTTACATACCTTTCAACTTCCGGATTATCCCCGGCAATATTTATTATGTATGCCAGATTTTCTTTCAGATCATTCAACGGTCCCGATAATTTACCTGACAACTCGGCAACGATTTCTTTTTCAGATTTTTCTTCAGCCCTTTCAATATCCGCCACCTTTGTTTCCTTCTTGGAAATGAGATGGTTGATCCTCGCGATAAGCTCTTTAAAATCAAATGGTTTAGTCATATATTCATCCGCGTCAAGACCCATTCCCTCGAGTTTATCGTTTGTTTCTCCTTTTGCCGTTAAAAAGATCACGGGGATATCCCTCGTTCTATCCATTGTTTTTATTCGTTTGCATACTTCAAAACCATCTAATTCGGGCATCATTACATCCAGAATCAGGCAATCAGGTATCTTCTCTTGCACCTTCTTTAGAACCAATTTGCCATTTCTTGCCGTGCGTACCTTAAACCCTTTGCTTTCAAGGTTCAATTTCACTATCCGCCGTAAATCCTTGTCATCCTCAGCTATCAGAACATCAAACATATTTAGTCCAACATGTAGTCTGTCGTCTAAATCCCGAAAGTCATTCATCAAACATACCTCCACCTGATAAAGTCTTCTTTCTACTTATCGTCCAATAAAAAACATCCTTTACTAATTTCTAAGAATATCCAAAGTAAGCCCCTTATATAGGGGCTTACACTGAACAATTGGAAAAATTACAGAGGAATAAAAACCTAATGTGAGCGCATTTTACTCTTAAGAGCACCCCAGCTCGTCAGTTCAGCATTAATAGGCTTCTCAAAAAAGGTAGTGTCGGAAGCTCCGCATTCAACAAAAGAGTCTCTGATAACTTCACCTGAAACAGAGGTGACAGAAAATGCCGTATAATAGATAACAACATCATGAGGAGGATCAACATGGGAATACTGCCGAAACTCTCCGGGAACAGTGGCAAAATCAACCAGAAAATCACCGTCGCCATACCCTTCAGGAAAACGATCGGTTGAGTAACGTATTATCGTATGGTCGCCCCCACCTGCAGTCCACATCAATTTTACACTATTAGCATAACCTGGTTCAGCTTCAAAATCGAGAACAGGCAAATTCGGTTCTTCACACATTGGTTCCTGGCAGGTGTACAGATAGCTACTTCCCACATAACCGCCATGGTGCGGCGAAAAAGCATAGTGCGCATCACCGTAGTGATCGGTGGCAAACATTCCACCAGTGGATGTATTCTCTACAATAGTCACCCAGATAGGATCATTGTTACCGGACGGAATAATATAAAAATACCCTATCAAGGTCGGCCCACAAAGTGATATTCCTCTTTCAACCTCGATATTCATATGGTAAAACCCGGAATTCATTTTCTTTGAGCTACCAGATATAACAAATCCATTTTGAGGTAAAAAGGATGCTATCGAGTCACATGATTCAACACCAAATTCAACTCCTACAATCCCACTGTGTGCATTGTAAAAATAAACCGGAATTTCAACTGGTGATTCACCCGACCCAAGAGTCCTGTTGCAAATCACATCCTCCGGTAAGGCGGATACATCTCCGAAATGAATGGCAAGTCTCACAAGATAGTTATACTGAAAATAGTCAGGAGCCAAATCCAGCGAACCATAGCATTGAGCGTAGAGACCGCCTGAAATAATTATCGAATAGATAATGAATATCGACAGTATAGAAAGTTTTTTTGTCCACTTCCGCATGTTGTTACTCCTCCGGTGCACTTCGCTGAAACAACGAAAGCTCTAGAATAAACCTTTAACTGTGTTTATTATGACATGTCTGGGGAAAAAAGTCAATCGGATTGAGTTATAAACTCCATCCGGGCTTTGGCAGGCGCCTGTCAAAACGCCTTTCAAATCGTTACTTGCATCAAATACAATTGGTACTACTTAGCTGCCGGATTGGGAATGATTTTTGGAAAAACTTAGTCTTTATATCATTCCTCCGGTTTTATAAGCCTTCACCACAAATTTATACATCCGTATTTTTTCTTTTCGTAAAATATACTATATCCGTGTGTCTCTTGTATTCCAATCTCTCGAAAACCTCCATGGAATTACTATTCCAATCTTCGATTAAGCAGGCTATTATTTCAATCCCCAGCTCGTAAAGAACCTCTTCTACCCTGTCAACCAACATTCTCGCGATCCCCCGCCTCTGAAATTCAGGAGCGACAACAAGCCTGTTTATCCAACCCTTCCGTCCATCATGCGTTCCAAAAACAGAACCTGCCAATTCATTTTCTGACAAGGCAACAAAGAAAACGGCACTCCCTCCCTTTAACTCATTCTCGATTCTGTCCCGCCTGTCTCGACCCTTTGGTTTGTACGGAAGACCTGATTTATTCCAAAGCCCGACTAGGGCATTATAGTCTTCCATGCGAAACTCCCTTATCATTATATTTGACGAATTGTTAAATCGCGATTTCATTTCACACACCAATATCTTGTTTAATTCAAACTTGTTTTTTTGATTTTACAGTATTTACAACATTGCTTTCAAGACTATTAGAAATTTTGTTTAGGAAATTGCAAATGTATGTAAAACTCCTTGTTTTTCTATATATTTCCTCCGCGTATCATTATGGCTTCATTTATGATTATTGACTATTCACACGATACATATTAAATTATGTTTCTAAGTCGGAAGAGAGACCTTCTCTCATACAGGGCAAGGCCGCGACAGTTAATAACGCGATACATATCTCCTCGTTTGGAGCACGGTAATAAATGGAATTTAAAGTATACAATCGCAAATCTCTCAATGTGGAGAAATGGGAAAAACTTACATCCAGTGGAAGCTTCTTTCACACTCACCAATGGGCTGATATCTGCTCGGAAGGCCTTGGACACAATGCTCACTCTGTCTTTCTCACCGGGGTTGAAAATAGCAAGCTAATAATAGGGATGCCCGCTATAATCACAAAAAGATTAGGATTCAAGTCATTCTATTCAATGCCCTACGGCACATACGGTGAAGTTATTCTTAGAAAAGGAATTAATGAAACCCAGAGAGACATATTCAACACACACCTTATTAAATATCTGAAAAGAAACCGTTTTTCACGCATAGCGATCACAGACTATGAAGGTAAATTCGCGAAAATCAGCGAACCTTTTCTGAGTACATCCCCGGCATTTACTCATATTATATACCTTAACGGAAACGATAAACATGACCCCCCGGATAAGAAAATAAACGGGCATGTAAGAGCGGGGCTGAAAGCCGACACAAACGAAATTACCATAAATGACAAAAGGCATCTCAATGCCTTTTACAAACTCTATCTAATTACCGGGAAACGGCATGAACAGAGAAAACCCCTTTACAGCAAACGATTTTTCCGTGCTATCCTTGATGTTCTGAATGAATCAGACATGCTCCATTGGAACGCCCTTATGGAAAACGGAACGATGGTAGGTTCATGTATTAATTTCATACATGGTGACACACTCTTTAACTGGCAAACTGTATCCGATTACTCTAAAAGACACCTGAAGCCAAACCATGTTCTTCTGACCAGCTCAATCAATTTTGCAATAAAAAAGGGGATCAAAAAGGTAAACCTCGGCGCCTCTCCAGCCTACGCCCATAGCCTTATCGACTACAAAGAACGCTGGGGAGGAATTCGGGTAAATTATGACGTTTACATCTCTGATTCCTGGATTAGGAAATTACTCAGAAAATAATATGCTCATTCCGGCTTTCCACATAGCCCATGTTTTGTGTGGGGCAAAGTAAAAACATACAAATAACCGGAACTTAGCATTTTCGCCAGCCCGGCTGTTTTCCCCACATGCTTGAGCCCTCCTTTCTGCATTATTAAAAATAGAGTTGACAGTTAATTGTTTAAAAATCCTGAGGAATTTGCTAATCTAAAATATACTTGTTTGAACAAATGGGGATTTTATGATTTACGGAATAGGCACCGATATCATTTCTATTTCAAGGATTGAGAAAATTATTTTGAGATATGGCAAACACTTTCTTGCCAGAATCTACACCGACGAAGAAATAGCAAAAGGACTAAAGCGCAAAGACAACGCTTCTTTCTTTGCTGGGAGATTCGCCGCGCGCGAGGCCTTCCTTAAAGCGCTCGGGACAGGATTGATGCAAGGTATTTCAATGAAAGAAATTCAAATCTTAAATAATGAAGAGGGGAAACCATCTTTTGTTCTCTCACCGCGTATAGAAAAAATTCTTAAAAACAGAAATATCCTATGTGCTCACCTGAGTATTTCTCACGACGCTAATATTGCCCATGCTGTTGTTGTAATGGAGAAAGGCAAAAAATAAAAAATTTCAAAACCCACAATTGGGCAAAGTTAAAAACCCCTCGTAGGATCGATTTTTCCGCGAGAGGGCTTTGCTGCCGAGAGAGAATGAAGTTTGGCGACGAATTCGGAAGCTACAGACTTCAAAACAGGGTTCACAAAAGGATATTCGCGAAGAAATAGAATGGTATTTAAAAACAATTTCGGGTGGTCAATCTCACGGGAATCTTTGTTCGATTCCTGCAAAAGAGCTTATTATTTTCATTATTATCTTAGCTGGGGCGGTTGGAATAGAAACGCGCCTGAAGATTCCCGCAGAGCATTCAAACTCAAACGCCTTGTTTCTCTTCCACTCTGGCGCGGTCAGCTGGTACACTATATTGCAACAAAAATACTTCAATCCACACGGTCAAAAAAGAGAATTCCAGCCGAAGATGACGTTACCAGCTATACCATTGAATCCTTTAATAAACAGCTGAATTTCTCGAAAGAGAAGAGATACCGCTATGAACCGAAAAAAATCAGGGGAAAATTACATACCAACTGGCTCGCACTCCGCGATCATGAATACGGTATCGATATCCCGCCAAGACATATTGAAAAAACACGCGGCGAATGCTTGAAAGCAATAAAAGCCCTTCTTGAAAGTCCGATTCTTGACAAAATTTCAAAAACCGATTCGTCCAAATGGGTTATCGAAGACATAGATTTCTCGGAATTTGCTCAGTCATTCCAATTTGAAAAAACAACTATTTTCTTGAAAACCGACTTCATGTTCCGTTCTAACGACGGCACCTTCAATATAGTTGACTGGAAAACATTCGCTGACAACCCTCCCTCTTCCAAAAAAAGAGATTTGGGAAGAGCGGGTGATCAACTCGGTATATATGGATATTATGCCACAGCTATTCTTGGCGAACCGATCGGCAATATCAAAATGTATGAAATAAATCTCCTTGATGCCGCACGGGAAGTAGTATACACAATAAATAAAAAAAGCATAGAAAGGGCGACAAAGCGCATAAACAAAGGGATAGCAAAACTGGCTTCTGTTCTAACAGATAACGATACCGAGAAAAACAACCCATTAACCTATCAATATTTTCCACCTAACAGAGGTAATAAATGCAAGTTCTGCAATTTCAGCATAATATGTGATGAATGATAATACACAAGCGCCGATCCTCAGCCGGCGCAACTCTCGTTATTCATACTCACCGTCAATATCCTCAATGGATTATGGAAATTTCGTACCCTATACAAACGCAATTCTCCTTATTAATACTCACTGGCAATATCTCCAACGATATTTTCAATTATATTCTCTAACGTAAGTATCCCCTTAGATCTGCCTTTCTTGTCTACAACAATGGCAAAATGAAGGGCTTCACTCTTCATCCTGACAAGGAGGGTTTCGGCAAATTCATCCTCCACGGCATAAAAGGGTTTTTGCATAAGGGATGTGAGTTTCTCCCCACTCTCAACTCCGAGCAGATCAAATAGAGAAATAATACCCACAACATTCCCTGAATCCGGAGAAATGAGAGGATAGCGCGAATACGGATATTTGTTGGCAGCCTTTACAACCTCGGATATCGAACTGGTATACGGAAAAGAAATAACTTCATTGATCGGCAACATCAAATCGGAGGCTCTAACGACTCCGAAGTGAAAAACGCCGTCAATAATCTTCTGCTCTCTCTGCGTTACAATCCCCTTGTCTTTATTTCCACTGTATAAATAGATCAGCTCTTCACGAGTTGAAATAGAATCCAGTGTCACCCTGCTCCCGCCGGCTATCTTTGCCGGAATACCGGCGAGCAAAGCTATTGGCATAACAAGAGGCCATAGAATATACGAAAAGCCTTTAAGAATCGGGGCTACAAAAGTGGAGAGCCGATCTGAGTGGTAGAGAAAAGAGGCTTTTGGAATCACTTCTCCAAATACCAGCAAAATAGGTGTCATCACAATAGTTGCAACGACCGCCCCGTTGTTTCCAAACAATCTGACAGCAATAGCAGTCGCTTCGGCAGTACAGATAACAATAGCCAGATTCGTACCCACAAGAACAATACTAAAAAGGGATTTGGGTGAAGCGAGAAGACTCTCCAGAATACGGGCGTTTAAAAACCCTTCCTTCGCTTTGCTTTTTAATTTTACCCTACTGCAGGAAACAACTGCTGTCTCTGAACCAGAAAAAAATGCCGCCATTATAATCATAGCTACTATGACTAACACAGAAAACAACACTTTCAGTCCTCATCCTTTTCTTTATCAAGCTTGCTAACCTTGATCTTGTTAATCCTGGTTTCCCCGGCGGATATAACAAGAAAACGTATGTTTCCAATATTAAAAGATTCTCCTTCTCTTGGAATCTTTCCTGTCATTTCCGTCAGATAACCCGCTACTGTCTCTACTTCTTCTGAATCAATCCTGGTTCCCAGAATCTTATTTAATCCTTGGATTCTGAAGGTTCCGTCAACTATGATTTCACCTCGCTCTATTACATGATACGCTTTGACCTTAGGTTCTCTTCTATCGCGTATCTCACCAAAAATTTCTTCCAGAATATCCTCAAGAGTAACTATCCCTGAATATGCTCCATGTTCATCAACTACTATGGCAACATGGTGTCGCGCGTTTATAAATTCATTCAGCAAATAACGAATTTTTTTACTTTCAGGAACAAACCAGACTGGCTGCATTATTTCTCTAAGGCGCATCTTATTCCCACTCGGATACTTAAGCAGCTCTTTCGCTAAAAGAATTCCAATAATACTGTCGGTTGTCTCTTCATAAAGGGGAACACGGCTGAACCCATATTTCTTTACTAGCGGCACAGCTTCATTTAAGAACATCTGAACATCTATGGAAAAAACCTCGCCTCGAGGTGTGAGGATTTCCTCCACTGTAGTTTCCGCAAAGAGAAAGAAATTGCTAAGAATCTCTCTCTCAAAACCTTCAAAAAGCCCGTTTCTATATCCAGCTTCAACCGCTGTGACAAGTTCTATCGAATCGTACCCCTTGTGTGGTTCTCCCAATAAGAAACTGCTTCCCTTAACGGAAAAATCAGCTATCCAGCCCAAAACCCAACCTATAGGCGCTGAAAGAAAGATTAAAACCCTGTATACGGGAGCGGAAACTACCGCGAGAGAAATTGAATGTTGAAAAGCAAAATCCTTTGGAGTTATTTCACCAAAAACAAGAATAAGAACCGTCATAATGACAGTAGCTATAACTACGCCGTTCTTGCCGAAATATTGTATAGCGAAAGCCGTAACGACGCTTGTACTGGCGATATTAACAACTAAATTCCCAAAAAGTATTGTTACGAGAAGCCTTCTTGGATTGGACAAAAGAGAAGCTACCATTCTCCTTCGCCTGCTTCCGGATCTCATTTTCTCAACGACTGAATACTGCAGAGAAAAATAAGCAACCTCCGACCCTGAGAAAAAAGCTGAAAACCCGAGTAGCAAAAATACTAATATGATTAATGGAATATGGTTGGTAATTTCCAAAGTCTTTCTAATACCTTCCAAGCACACAGACAAGGCTTATCTTTGATCTGCCTTATAATTCATTGGCAAAAACTAATCGGCGCAACCCGCTCTTAATTTCCATACCCCCCTATTACAATTCGCAGCCAAA
>JAGHBT010000277.1 GCA_021160845.1 bacterium
AGGTAGTTTTATTCATATAAAATATTAATGAAGTGGATTTTTGTTTATATAAAAACATAGAATTGTAAATAGCGCGGGTATTGTGCGCTGACCATCGTGCGGCTGAAGCGAATGCTCCTCTGCGCTTCAGCCGCTGGTGGTGTTTTTTACCTCGATTAATGGCTGTGACAAAAGAGAACACTGGCATTTATAGACAGAATGAAGTTTTCCATACGCCCCCTCACGCAGTAGATAGTACTATAGATAAAAGACGGCCGGCTGCTTTCTGATATAAGTAACCAGATGTCTCAAGATGGATGTGATCTCACGCCTGCTGGGACGCTTGCCTGGTCTGAGCACAGCAGTGATCAAATATTGAAACTATTTTATACGGAAACCAGTTAAGAGCTTATTTATTTTATGATATGTAAATAACGATTTACAATTAAAGGCGACTCACATAAAATCGGCTAACAATAGCCTAGTTGTTGAGGACAGTGGTTGAGAGTGGCTGTGGGGGAGGACGAGGGCCTGGAGTTGCCGAAATCCGGTGATGGGCAGAACCGTAAATTTCCGGAAGAACAGTGGCAGGATGTGGTGTTCGGCGGATACGGAATTGTTATGGTGAACTAGCAGAGAGTGTTGAAAGGAGAGGCTGATGAACAAGGTTGTAGCAAGGTACGCGGACGGGCGTATGGCTAAGGGCACGACAGCTGACTTTTTTCCCACGAAAGACCTCTTTCATGTGAGTTTGGTGGATGCCCCGGAAGGCACGAAGCCTGTTGAAGTCAACACGAAAGATCTGAAGGCGCTGTTTTTTGTGAAGAGTTTCGAAGGTGACTCGCAACACGTCGAGAGAAAGACCTTCGACCCGGAGCGCCCGCCAGCCGGGCGTCGAATCAAGGTGTTATTTAAGGACGGCGAAGTTTTGACGGGGACCACGACGGGCTATCAGCCTAAGCGCTCGGGATTTTTCCTCGTCCCGGTGGATGTCGCCTCGAACATCGAGCGCTGCTACGTGATTGTGGAGGCCACTCGGGAGATTGGATTCATCTGACCTGCATAGCGGCGAGTGGAGCGAGCTCGCCACTGAACAATATTTTATTTAGTCATCAGGATATTAAAGAAAAAGACAAGGTTATTGAATGTCAAAATGTGATAAATATTATGTCTTGAATAAAAGCCGCTAATCGGGCCTTCCCATAGAGACTCCGAGGGCCTCCGCGGTTTTTACGGTCTGTCCGTTGGGATCTACATGTTTTAATTCCTTTATGGCCTCTTTTATGTCTGCAGATTTAATTTCACGCCCTTTGAGACATACCATTTTACCGAATTTTCCTTCAGCGATGAGATTTGCCGCTTCGACTCCGAACCGGGTCGCCAGTATACGGTCGAATGTCGTTGGGGTGCCGCCGCGTTGAAGGTGTCCGAGCACAGCCACGCGGGTTTCAAGCCCTGTGCTGTAAGATATTCTCTCAGATACCCAATTGGCCAACCCTCCGAGCCTGCCTGGGGTTCCATCGGGTCCTGGGGGTTTTACATATACCTTGTCCCCTCCCTCCGGATACGCGCCCTCGGAAACTATAACAATGCTGAATTTTTTACCGGCGAGTTTGCGTTTATGTATATGCTTGCAAACCACATCAAGGTTAAAGGGAATTTCCGGTATAAGTATAACGTCAGCGCCTCCGGCGATTCCTGCTTCGAGGGCTATCCATCCGCAGTCTCTTCCCATAACTTCAAGGACGAGAACGCGGTGATGGCTTTCGGCTGTTGTGTGCAGCTTGTCGAGTGCGTCTGTGGCGCAAGCGACAGCGCTGTTGTAGCCGAATGTAACATCTGTTACTCCGAGGTCGTTGTCTATCGTTTTTGGAACGCCTATTACATTAATTCCTTTCTCGCGAAGGGACTGTGTTATCTTCATGGTTCCATCTCCGCCGACTGCTACAACAACATCCAGCTTTTTTTTCTTTATATTTTTGATAATACTCGAGGTTACATCCTTAAATACAATAATTCCACCTTTCTTGATGGGATAATGCAGAGGGTTGCCACGATTGGATGTTCCCAGAATAGTGCCGCCACGAAGTTGAAGACCGCCAACATCAGCTTCGGATAATTCTACAAATTTGTTGTTTAGGAGACCATCAAAGCCATCCTTTATGCCGAATACTTTCCAACCGTAAATATTTGTCGAGGCGCGGACAAAACCGCGTATTACAGCATTAAGTCCCGGGCAGTCCCCACCGCCGGTAAGTATTGAAACCCTACCAATCTTTCTTGTCTGTTCTGGCCTTTTCTTCCGTTTTGAAGGCTTCTTTTCTTTTTTCACCGGATTCACATTAGTTCCTTTCGATGAGGACAATATTCACATTATAGTTTTATATTCGGAGAATTTCTCCAGCTACTTGACAAGAAAATAATCTTTTGTAATTATCTTTCAAAAGAACACAGAAAGTAAAGTAAAAATTTATGAGTCGCGAATGCCGAGCCCTTGCTTTGTATAATCCCCGGTTCCGTTTTTTAGGGCTTGCATCTTGCGAATGTCTTGCATAGAGAGAGACTTAAGTCCCATTTTGCGTTCTTCTTAATAGAGAGTTGTTCCTAATCATACCTTTTAGTTCCTTAAAAAGTCGTATTCTTACCGGCGCAGAAAATCTTAATTAACGCGATAAAACAAGGGTTTTCGGGACCTTGGTCCGGTGAATAGCCTCTTGGGCAAGCCACTCTTATGACTTAAGTACCAGAGTAGGGTATATCCTTTGCCAACCACAGGAAAACCAGCAGAGATTCTGCCGGTTATAAACGGCACTATGGGAAATTTTGGCCAATTCCTTCAGTAGTATAGCAGACAGCAAGAGGATAAAACACAAAGCCGGAGGAAAAAAAGGAGGACAGTTAGATGAAGGCTGTTATGAGTGTGATTGTTTTTTCACTCTTCTTGTCAGTTTCTACCTGTGTTTTCGCGCAGGCGCCTGTGCTGAAGGGCGATATGGAAGCACGAAAGATTGTAATTGATGAGAAGAATAATGAAGTTGATGTACCCGCGGACAAAGTTGTTCCGAACGATGTTGTTGAATATACACTTAGATACCGTAATACGGGTGAAGCTTCAGCATCAGGAGTCGAACTGGTTGGCCCTGTGCCTCCGGGAACCGTATATATGGAAAAATCTGTGTCAAACGACAGAGACATTGCCGCCTTGTTCAGTATTGATGGGGGAAAATCATATCACAGCGCTCCCGTCACTTACTTTTTTGTAAATAAAGATGGAAAAAAAGAAGAAAGAAAAGCAACTCTTGATATGATAACTCACATCAAATGGAAAATGAGCGAAGACCTGGAAGCCTCCGGTATTGTCACTACATCTTACCGCGTGCAGGTAAAGTAGCCGGATAAAGTTTTGTTCCGTTTCCCGGGTATTGCGCGTGCTGGCGGTTTGCGGAAGAAGGTTTATCTATGGGTTTTTAGGGATTCAATTTAATAGAAAGCAGTTATTTTTGAAAAAGGAAGGTGAAATTATGGCACTGAAAAGATCAGTTGGGCTTGTGCTTATGGTCCTTCTGGCTTCGACGTTAATGCTTGTAACTACAGCGCAGGCTCAGACGCCAGCCGGGACAACTATCCGGAACCAGGCATCGGCAACATTTCAGGATCAGATTGGCAATACTTATATGGCAACTTCAAACGAAGTTACTACTATAGTACTGCCTGTATATGGAGTTTCTATTCTTCCGGATGATTCCGGAGAAACCCCACCTACAACGCCGGCATTGGTGCAGGCAGCCATACCGGGGCAGACAGTTTATTACAGTTATAATCTTTCAAACAGTGGTAATGATAATGATAGTTATTCGATCGAACCTCTTCTGGACGCGGTTAACACAACCATGACACTTGGGCTCGGCGACATTAATATTTATCACGATTTGAACGGCAATGGGGTTCTTGATGGTGGAGAGCCCACAATTTCTTCAGGGGGTACCCCTGGTAATTTAGGCCCGATAGCGGCCGGTAATACGGTTAACCTTCTGGTGTCGTATCAGGTTCCTGCGGGCGCCGTGGCCGGAGAAGTAGGGTATGTTGGAATACAGGCGACTTCAGCGGGCGACGGCACACAGATCGACACCCGTAACTATAATAGAACAGATGTTGTTAGCGACGCTACAATTACGGCTTCAATGATGGGACTGCCGGCCAATGTGGATCCCGGGAATACGGCAACCTATGCTGTAACCGGATCAAATGTTGGTAATGATGACGCCCATGGAGTAACAGTACCGTCAGTTACACTGACAGGCGTTCTCATTTACGATATTCTTCCTATAGATCCCTCCAGTGGAAACCCGCTTGCTTTGTCTGGGTTGCCCTCCGGAGCGCCCGCGGGTGGAACAGTACTTTATCTGCCGACCGGGAGCTCGACCGCCGGATCGCCTGAAACCTGGGGTTGGTCATTAAGCGGCGCGGCCGGGGATATAGCTGTGGCGTACATAACGAACGGGGACATGACGATTGGTCAAAACTACAGTTTCACTTATGATGTAGTAATTCCAGTCGGTATGCCTGCCGGAATAATTAACAATGATGGATCGGTCGCGTATGTGGATAACAATCCTGTCACTCCCGACCCGATTATCGTTACAACTAATAATACCCAGATCAATGTTAATGCCTTGGCTAATGTGCTGATCGGCCCGAACGGATTGCCGGCAGCGGGAACTCCTCCAAATTACAATGATGATTCCCAAGCGGTAGCGCAGGCATACGCGAACACATCAGTGGATTTTACTAATACTGTCAGAAATGACGGAAATGCCGCAGACGAAATAAATATTACACTGGATGCGACTTCAACTGTCCCGGCCGCGTGGAACGTTCAGTTCTTTAGAAATGATGGAGTAACTCCTCTTTCCGATTCAGGAAGCGATGGCATAGGTGATGTAGGTTCTGTTGGCGCAGGGGCGACAGTTGACTTTATAGTCAGGGTTTCGGTTCCAGGCGACGCTGTTGCCGGAGGTCCATACTTGGCTGTTGTTAACGCAGAGTCCGCGAATGACCCAACGGTATACAACCTTACGACAGATGAGATCACGCTGGTTAATCCGGCTGCCGTGGAAATAGGAAATTATGATGGAGCGCCCGGGATAGATAACACCCCGGTCAATCAGAATACGGATCCCGGGAACACTGTTGATTTTCCTCTGGACATTGTAAACACGGGTGGTTCGAGTGACAATTTCGCCCTTTCAGTGAATTTCCCTGCTGGCTGGAGCGTAACTTACTATGAAGACACGAATAGTAACGGTATTCTTGATGTACCTGAATTAACCCCAATAACAGGGATCGGACCAGTGGCAGCCGGTAGTGAAGTAAATATTATCGCGCATGTCGCGGTGCCTGCCGGAGAAATTCCGGGAGTAAATAACATAGATCTAAGAGCGACTTCAAATAACAATGCGGCTGTTTTTGATGTGATAACGAACACAGTCACGGTTAATAACGCCTCTTTGGTTTCAATTACTCCTAACAGAAATGGCACGGGAACATCTGGCGGCACTATCAGGTATGATCATACGGTTACAAATATGGGGAATGTAGATGACACCTTTATGTTGAGTTTTGCAAGTTCTAACGGGTGGAGCTACTCTTTCTTTGATATTTTGAACAATCCGATTAACTCGGTGACTTTAACCGCGGGATCCACCCAGAACATTGTGGTGCAGATTTCAATTCCCGGGGGTATTCCTAATGGCACGGTGGAAAACGGCACGATTACCGTTACGGGGAATGCTTATGCCGCGACAAACTCCGCGCTGGATGTCACGACGATTGTTGCCGGCAATCTTGTTCTGAACAAATCTGTTAATCCAAGTGGAAACCAGGCTCCCGGAACTGAATTGACCTACAGAACAGACTATTCAAATGTAGGTGCAGGGAATTTGGATACAATTGTAATCTTTGACGCGATGCCCGCCTGGACACAGTATCGGGTGGGTTCGGCGAGTTCCGGAACATTGGCTACTGGCATCACGGCAATTACAATCGAGTTCTCCGATGACGGCGGTACGACCTGGATCTATGTGCCTGTCAGTGGTGGTGGAGGCGCTCCCTTGAACTTTGACGCGAATGTTACAAATGTCAGGTGGATTTTGACCGGAACGCTGGCCGGCGGTGACGGCACGGCCGATGGTGTGGTTTTTGTAGTCAGGATTATCGCGGAATAGACCGTCTTTTTTTACGGTAGTAAGGGTGGAATCATTTCACCCTTACTACCGGTGGTAAATCAAGGTTGAAAGAACGGAAGCCCGATTTGCCGGAGTCGGTCTTCAGCTTTGTACAAAGGAAGCGGGAAGCCCGAGGATCCGGAAGGACATGTCGGGGCAGTTAAAATATTATTGGATATAATATTGTTGGTTTATATAGTTTAACAGGTCGGCGAGGCAGCGCCGTGGAACACAAAAACGTAAAGAATTTGCTTTTAAGAGGACTGTTTAAAAGGAATCCCCTTTTTTCCCTGCTATGTATTATTCTGTATTTGTATCCGGTTAGCATTTTCGCCGAAATTCCGCCGGTTGGCGAATCTGTTTCAAGCCAGTCATACGCTACCTATTCTTCTGATGGAAACAGCTACGCGGTTTTTTCTAACGAAGTAGTTCTCGATATTCTGCCTGCATTTGCCCCAATTGTTTTACCCAACGGAAGTATTTCCTATCCCGCGGAAATTGATTCAGCATTCAGTCTGCAAAAGGTAACCTTCCCTTTCACTATAACAAATGCCGGTAACGCCCAGGATGCGTATAATCTGAACATTATCCAGCTGCCTTCATCTGACTTTTTGTTCACGGCGACAGTTCTTTACAGGGACGATGATAGTGATGGAATGGTAGATCCCGGCGAGCAAATAATTGACTTGATTGATCCTGTCACTCCCTCTGAAACAGTCGCGGTTGTTCTTGAAGCTGAGTGGCGGGGGGGGCTTGCGGGGGGCGAAACAGCGTATTTGAATATTGAAGCGGTGTCAACGGGTGATGCAGAGAAGGTCGATTCGGATAATATCGTCAGGGTAGTAGCAAGGGAAGAAGCTCGAATACCCCTTGTGATGAATTCCGACAGAGCGAATGTTATGCCGGAAGACACGGTAACATTTACCATTAATTACTCGAATGAGGGCGACAGAGGGGCGACAGAAGTAATAATCACCGATTTTGTTGATTACAGTGGCAATGCCGATAACACTGAATTTATATTGGGGTCTGTTGTTTCCACTCTGCCGGCTGAAATTGAATATTATGATATTTTATCTTCAAACTGGGTTGGGGTGCCTCCCCCGGCCGGCGACATAAAGGGGGTGCGGCTGAAGTTAGATTATTTGCCTCCGGATGCGGCGGCGAGTTTGTCATTTATGATCAGGGTTAATGGGGATCATGAAAGCGGAGAGATCTTCAACTCCTCCTTCGCGGACTATAGGGGTGGGGATTCTATGGGTTACCAGGTTTATTCGAATGAAATTTCCGTTTTTGTGGGACGGATTAGTTCAATTTTCATAGGTCCTTTGGGAAATCCGATGGCGGAAAAGGGAAACGGTGAAGATATAGTTACTATGAATATTAATGAAAGTAATACGAGTTATACCTTTTGGCACGAAGTCTTAAGCGATGGAAATTTTGTTGATACATTGGCGGTTTCCCTTTCCGACTCCATTCTTGTTCCTTATCAGTGGGGGGTGGAGTTTATTGACTCGAATGGGGTTCGGATTATCGAGGGCTCGGATTATACAGCGGTTATAGGAGCGCTCGGGGTTGGAGAAAGTGTAAAATTGGGGCTGAGGTTTAACGCGACACCGGAAATCTTCAGAAGCTTTACAGGGAACCGGCTGGGGCTTAAAGTGGAAGCCCGTTCACTCTTTGACATTAGTTCAAGGGATATAGTCACCGATCTTTTAGTCAAAGCGGATTTGCCCCTCATTTCAGTTCAACAATCGATCAAAGAGCCGGTCGCGTCGATTGGGGATGTTTTGAGCTGTATTCTTACGGTAAATAATCTTACGGAAAAGACATTAGTCGATAGTCTGGTTGTAGTGGAAACCCTTTGTCCCGGGCTTGGTTACGCGGGAGGAAGTATCGAGCCGTCAATTGATGGTAACAGACTTTACTGGAAGATTGCCAGTTTGGAAGCGGGCGAAAAGAAACAAATAATATTCAGAATGAGAGTCAAGGCTGGTCAGCAGCGGGGAAATCTTGTCAATTCAGCTTCCGTATTGGGGGTGTCCGAATATGGAGAGAAAACATCGGCGGGGCCGGCGGTGGTTTCAATAAAGATTGTCGAGGGGATTTTCACAAGAAAGGGAATTATAACAGGGAATGTATTTATTGACTCTGACAGCAGCGGCAGCCGCGATAGGGGTGAGGCGGGTGTAGCTGGAGTTTCCGTGTTCATGGAGAATGGGACATATAGTATTACTGATTCATCTGGGGCATATTCAATTCCGGGTCTTATTGAGGGGACTCATGTCTTGAGAATTGATCCTGAATCGTTGCCTGATTCCTTGGTTCCGCGTGAGAGTGGACATTTTGGAATGGGAGTCGGTGGCGAGGAAATTGTGAATTTGGCCCCTTCGGGTATCCGCCGTATTGATTTTCCTCTCGGTGTTAAAATAAATACGAGGAGGAAAGATCTCTCCGCTGCCTACAGGGGGGATACAATACAGGTGGTCCCGAAGGGGGAAAATACTGGAATGGAGGATTCTCTCAGGACCGCTTCGCTCTCGCGGGGCGTCACGATTATTGATAATAGGGAAGACGTCCGTGATGGAAAAGATAAAATGGATGTTCAGAAAGAATATACAGCGATGACATTTCAAGATTCACATTTTGATCCGGGGAGCGCTATTCTCAGAGAAATCCCTCTCGCCAGAGTGGCTGCTTTGTCAGTGTGGTTAAGAGAACATCCCGGGTGGAATATATTCATAGAAGGTTATACCGACAGTATTCCAATAGTTACCGAGGAGTTTCCGTCAAATCTTGAGTTGTCTCTTGCTCGTGCCCGTTCGGCATTTCAATTATTCAGGATGAATGGAATCGGTGAAAAAAAGATGGATTATACGGGGAAGGGAGCAAGGGAACCCTTGCGTTCAAACAGTACCCGGGAGGGAAGAGCGGCGAATAGGAGAGTGGAGGTTAAAATTATTCCACCGGAGGGTTCCGCGGAGGACGATCCCGGGATTGAAAGAGTTTTGAATGATACAAAGAGCATAGGGACATTGTTATCCCGTGATGCCGGGGTGTGTTCGAAAATTGTAAAGCCGGAGGAAGGGCGCCTATTCAGACAAAGTGACAGGATAGAGGTTGAGGTAGTTTCCGTGCTGGGTTCTCTTGTGGATCTTTACATAAATAATATTCCTGTGGGGAAAGAAAAGATTGGAAGGAAGGAGATCGATATAAGGAAAGGAACCGTAGTTCATGTCTTTTATGGCGTAAAGATAGATCCGGGTAAAAACGAATTGCTGGTTGTTTCCAAAAGGCATGGAGGGGAAAAGAAAATCTGTGTAAGACATGTATATCTTGCAGGGAATCCGGTTGAAATAATTCCCGAAAGAGCGAAGGTTACCATCCCCGCTGATGGAAAGAGCTCCGGGGAGCTTGTGTTCCTGGTCAGGGATAAAAATGGGCTCGCTGTGAGAGACGGAATTTTTGTTGATGTGGAAGGGCCGGACTGGATGCTTAAAGGTATGGATATCAACCCGCACAGAAATGGCACACAGGTTGTAACAACAAACGGCAAGGTTGCTTTGAATATTCTTCCCTCAAGGGAGGCAAAAAAGACAAGGATATCGCTCCGGCATGACGACATTTCCGCCGGCGCGTTCGTTTTCTACGAGTCGTTCCTCCGTGACTGGTTTCTACTCGGATACGGGGAGATGGATGTCGGAACGAGCAATGTAACGGGAGGTGGCAGTACTGACCGTTCGGGGAAATATTACCACGACGGGCTCTTCGCTGAAGGAAAGATTGCGTTGTATGGTCAAGGGGAAATAGCTCAGGGACATCTTATGACGGTTGCCGTCGATACGCATCCGCTTCGGTATGACAAACTGCTCGACCGGATTGAACCCGAAAAACTCTATCCAATATACGGTGACGCAAGCCAACTAAAATTTAATTCGTCTTCGAGGTGCGGAACCTATGTGAAAATGGAACATAAGAGATACTCGGCTATGTTCGGCGATTTCAAAACAGAGTTGGGCGGGATGGAATTTACCCGTTATGAAAGGACTTTTACAGGTTTTCAGGGTAAAGCAGAATTCGACGGTGGAAGTATAAATACTTTTATTACCAGAACTGATCAGGTTACGTATCAGGAAGAAATTCCGGCTGACGGAACGAGTGGATTCTATTTCCTTAAGAATTATCCCCTTATAGAGAACAGTGAGAAAATAAGAATAGAAGTACGCGACAGGTACCGTCCTGAAAAAATAATCAAGGTCGACTATAAAACGATAAACAGGGATTACGATATTAACTATAACGACGGCAGCGTCCTGTTCAAGGAACCCTTACGCGCCGTTGATAAAAATCTGAACCCGGCAGTGATAATTATCAGTTACGAGTGTGCGGATTCTAAGGATAATAATTTCATATTAGGAGCGAGATCTTCGGTTAACATAACTGACGGTTTAAAAGCGGGGGTTACCGCTCTTCTCGAAGAGGAAGGGGTGGAAAATTCGTCACTTGTCGGAGTTGATTTGAAGGGGAAAATACTTCCACGGGTAGAGATAGAGAGCGAGTTTGCTCACAGTGAAAAGTTTCTTCTTGGCGCGGGCGACGCCTTCAGGGTTGGATGTAAAGGACAAAAAGGTGATTTCCTGTCGTGGAATGCTTACTATCGAAAAATAGACAAGACCTTTTTCAATCCTTCCTTTTCAGGAGGGAAGACTGAACTTGGCAGTAAAAAGTATGGATTAGGGATTAACTGGAGGTTAAACAGAAAATTCGCCTTGAAGACAATTGGGTTCACGCAAAAGTTTATGGAAAGGGATGAGAAAAAGGAATATTTGGATCTAGTGGGTGTTTACACGGTAGATTCCTTCAGTGGCAAGGCCGGCCTGGCGGATATTTCTCACAGCGACATGACAATCCCCGGGCACTCAGCGGTTATGATGATGACATCACTCTCGTCAGAGAAAGCGGGGATCAGTGGGGAACTGAGATATGATCAGAAATTATCCGGGAGGGAAATAGAGGAATATCCCAACCGTCTTGAGGCTGCATTATCCCGAAGGCTCTGGAAAAAAGTCAGTGCTGAATTAATCCATGAATACCGTACCGGAAGCAGAAGCGGCGCACGACACAGAACACGGCTCGGTATTGAATCGAAGATAAGTGACAAACTTAACCTCTTTTCACGCTACAGTCTCGAAGGGGCGATGAGTGGCGAGCGTGGGCAAGCGACAATAGGGTTTAAAAACCGTTTCAGCCTTTCCGATGATCTTGGGGGAACATTCTCGGCTGAAAGGCTTAAGACCGTTTCAGGCGTGGACAATAATGATTTTACCTCTTTGGCTCTCTCCTGTAATTACACTCCTGCAGAAAAGGATTACCGGCTTAAAGGCGACTATGAAATCAGGTTTGATAAGGAGCGTACAAAACATCTCTTTTCTATTGGCGGTATTAAGAGAATGGATGATAGGTGGTCGGGACTTACAAAGGGCGACATATGGTTTTCCGATGAGGCGAATGGAGTTGACAGGGTGAAAGCGAATTCAACCATGGGGTTGTCTCTGCGTCCTGAATCAGCGGACGCGCTTGTTCTGCTGGCATTTCTAAAAACGAGATATGAAAAAAACAGTCCCGCCCATCCCGATGCCGTCGACAAGGAGCTTCTCCTGTCCTC
>JAGHBT010000097.1 GCA_021160845.1 bacterium
ATAGGTCTCTGTTGACCCGTTCAATTAAGAATCAAACCGGTAAGTTTTAGAAGCTCCGGCAAGCCCCTGCTGTGTCATCGCTTTTAACATATTTGCTCCGAATCACGATCCGATCGCCGCTAATGTGGATGCCGGGCTATGGAACTGGTGCGGGATATTTGGAGCCAATATGATAAAGGATATGACCCAGCAGGGGCTTGCCGGAGTTTCTCAACATTACCTGTTTGATGATTACTGGCCCGGGTCAACAGAGACATGTATATGGAAGAATGTTATCGCTTTTCTTACTGAATGCGCAAGCGCTAAGCACGCGACCCCCGTTTATGTTGATCCGGATGAACTCAATGTAGCCGGCAAGGGGCTTTCAGAGTATAAGAAGAGTATAAATATGCCTTTTCCATGGGAGGGGGGATGGTGGCGGCTCTCCGATATTGTCCAGTACGAGATTGTTTCCACGATGTCGGTGATAAAAACCTGTTCTATTCACCGTGGGGATATCCTCCGGTTCAGGAATGATCTGTGCCGAAAAGAGGTTAAGAAAGGGCTGTCACAGCCTCCTTATTATTATATTTTACCGGGAAAACAGCATGACAGCAGCGCGTTGATTAATCTTGTTAATTTGATGCTGAATCATGGAGTAAAAGTGCACCGGCTTGATTCGAATGTAGTTATAGATAGTCGTGTTTATAATTCCGGCAGTATTGTAATTTTGCTATCACAGCCGTTCAGGCCATTTGTCAAGGAGGTTATGGAGCGCCAGTGTTTTCCGGTACGTCACTACACTCCGGGAGGGAAGGTAATAAAACCTTATGATATTACGAGCTGGGCTCTTCCTCTGCAGAGGGGGGTAAAATCCTTTGAAATTGATAAACGATCCACAGAGCTTGAGGGAAAACTTGTAAGGGTTAAGGCTCCCTTCGTGCTATTTAAAAAGAAACCCTCCGAATTTGAGGCTTTGATTCTTCCGGCTAGCAATAACGAGAGTTACAAAGCGGCGTTTATGGCCTGTGATCTAGGGCTTAAGGTATGGCGTCTCAACGAGCCGTATAATAATAGCACGGATGCGGCTTGTGAAGGTAGCTTCCTGATCTATAATGATTTAGAAAAGAAAGATGAAATAGGCAAGGTTTTAAATTCCCTAAAAGCCAACCCCGTTTTTGCCGACAGGGTTGCTGATATAAAGAAAACAGAATTACGATTGCCGAAGGTAGCGCTTGTGGAAACCTGGTTTCATGATATGGATGCCGGATGGACACGGTTTGTGTTTGATTCCTATAATATTCCCTACAGGGTTATCAATCCAGGCGACTTTAAGAAAATTGATCTGGGAGATAAATTTGATCTTGTTGTCTTCCCGGACAAGAGCAGTTCCATACTTGTAGATGGCAAGATAAAGACTGGAAAAAAGGAATATCTCTCTGGATATCCACCTGAATATACTAAGGGGATGGGGAAAAAAGGCAAAGAGAATTTAATGCTGTTTTTAGATGGCGGCGGAACGATAATTTCCTGGGGACGGTCAGCATCTCTTTTCTCCGGCATTCTTGAGATTAAAAAGGGTGATGACCGGATTGAGGAATTCCAGATTCCAGTGAGTGATCTTTCGAAAAATTTAAAGGAGAATGGTCTCTATTGCCCGCGGGCTACAATGCGGATTCTTCTTGCTGAAAACCATCCCCTGACTTATGGGATGCAGAATGAAATCGGTGTTACGTTCAGCGGGGCGCCGGTTTTTTCGACTTCAATCCCACGGTTTGATATGGATAGAGCGGTAATCGCGAGATTCCCCGCGAAGGATATTTTGATGAGTGGATATTGTGAGAATGAAAAACTTCTTGCGGGCAAGGCGGCTATGGTATGGGTTAGAAAGGGGAAGGGACAAATTATCCTGTTCGCATTCGGTCCTCAGTTTAGAGCATCTTCGAATGTTTCATTAAAGCTTTTGTTTAATTCTATTCTTCTACCGGGGATAAAATAGGGCCTCGGAAGATTGTCTCTTTTATTTTTATAACGCGGGCTAAGGCTTTACACAGCCCTTTGTAATGCATAGATTGCAGTGTGAGAAACAGGTTTTTGTGAGAGGGATTAACGGTTTTTATGAATGGTATTCGTAATTTCAGTATAGTCGCCCATATCGATCATGGCAAATCTACCCTTGCTGATCGTTTGATTCAACACGCGGGGTTGGTCTCTGATCGTAACTTCCAGGATCAGATACTGGATAATATGGATATTGAGCGTGAACGCGGAATTACGATCAAGAGCCAGACGGTTTGTCTTCCCTACAAAAGCAGAGACGGCAATGAATATATTCTTAATCTGATAGATACTCCCGGGCACGTTGATTTTTCCTATGAGGTTTCACGCGCTCTGGCCTCGTGTGAAGGGATACTCCTTCTTGTTGATGCTTCTCAGGGAGTAGAGGCGCAAACAGTGGCAAACCTTTACGCCGCGCTGGAACATAATCTCACGATTATACCTGTAATCAACAAAATCGACCTTCCCACGGCGAATATCGAGCGTGTACGTGAAGAAATTGAAATTGAGCTTGGGCTGGATTCGAGTGGCGCGATTCTGTGCTCAGCGAAGGAAGGCATCGGAATAGAAGATGTTATGGAAGCCGTTGTGGAAAGAATTCCTCCTCATAATGGTGATGCTTCCAAATCTCTTAAGGCTTTGATATTTGACGCACATTATGATTCATTCAGGGGAGCGATTATCAGTTGTCGCATTTTCGATGGAACTGTAAAGGCCGACGATGAAATAAAACTTGTTTCTTTTGAATCTGTTCATACCGTTGAAGAGGTGGGAGTCTTTCGTTTGGAAAGGGAGAAGCGTGAAAAGCTGAGCGCCGGCGAAGTGGGATATATAATCGCTGGAGTAAAGACGGTAAGTGATACCAGGGTCGGAGATACAATAGTACTGGCATCGGACCCTTCCCCCGAGCTCCTTCCCGGGTTTAAAGAAGTCAAACCTATGGTATTTTCTTCTATCTATCCGGTGGAAAGAAGCGATGTCGGAATGCTCACCGAGGCTATCGAAAAGTATAAGCTGAACGATGCCGCCCTTGTGTATCAAAAAGATTCGTCCGCCGCGCTGGGGCAGGGGTTCAGGTGTGGATTTCTTGGGCTTCTTCATCTTGAAATATTCCAGCAGAGGCTCGATCGTGAATTTAACATTCCGGTTATTATGACCGCGCCGAGTGTGCGGTATAAATTTGTACTCAATTCCGGTGAATCTGTAACTATCGAAAATCCCCAATATTACCCGGATCCGTTCGAGATACAAGAATCTCTCGAACCGATTGTCAAGGCCAGCATTTTACTTCCGGAAGAGTATATGGGGGTTGTGATGAAACTATGCCTTAACAGAAGGGGGGAAAATCCAAGGATTAGTTATCCTGTTCCAGGCAGGTTGGAAATTATTGTCGATATGCCGCTGGCGGAGATTATATATGATTTTTATGATAAGCTGAAGAGTATTACACGTGGATACGGGACATTTGATTATGATTTTCTCAAGTACCAGAAAGAGGATCTGGTAAAAGTCGACTTTCTGGTTAATGGCGAAAGAGTTGATGCGTTATCGATAGTTGTTCACAGGGAGCGGGCTCGGCAGAGAGCTGTTCAAATATGTGATAGTTTAAAAGAAGAAATACCTCGGCATATGTTCAAGATTGCAATCCAGGGAACTATCGGCGGACAGATAATTTCACGTTCAACGGTTTCCGCGTTCAGGAAGGATGTAACCGCCAAGTGTTACGGCGGGGACATTACCAGAAAGAGAAAGCTTCTCAGCAAACAAGCCGCGGGAAAGAAAAAGATGAAAATGATCGGCAAGGTTATGATTCCTCAAAGCGCATTTATATCAGTGCTTAAAACGAATGAAGACTAAATCACCATCCGGATTTTACCTCCACGTTCCATTTTGCGAATCAAAATGCTCATATTGTGATTTCTATTCAGTAACATCAATTACTAATGAGGTGATTACCAGATGGATCCGAGCTGTTACCGCCGAAGCCCGTATCAGGGAATTTCCCGGTGTGTTTAAAACCCTATATTTTGGAGGTGGTACCCCTTCCCTCTTGTCCAAAACGGCGTTGGTAGAAGTCGTGACGAAACTCCGGGGGGTTTTTGATTTCGATAATCTTGTTGAAACCACTATTGAAGTAAATCCGGAGGATGTAAGCAGAGATAAATTGAGAACATTTAAGGAACTGGGGTTTAACAGGATAAGCCTTGGTGCGCAGTCGTTTCGTGATGAAGAACTCAAATTTCTTGGCCGGCGGCATGATTCGGAAACCTCCAGGCGTGCCCTTGAGATGATACGTGAGGCAGGTTTTAAAAGCCTGAGTTTAGATCTTATTCATTCTCTTCCAGGGCAGAGTCTTTCCGACTGGGAGTATAGCCTCAAGAGTGCTGTCGGTTTTAAGCCGGACCATATCTCCTGTTACCAATTAACAATTAAGGAGGGCACGAAGTTCGGGAAACTTCTTTCTTCGGGGAAGCTGAAGGAAGCGGGGGAGGATATACAGAGGGAGATGTTTATTCGTACATCTGAGTTTCTTTGTGATAATGGTTATCAACACTATGAAGTTTCGAATTTCTCGATGGGGAAGGACAACGAGTCGAAGCATAATTCTTTATACTGGGAGCATGTACCGTATCTGGGGTTGGGTCCCTCAGCTCATTCTTTCGACGGCGAGAAAAGGTGGTGGAATGTTTCTTCAGTCGAAAAATACTGTGAAGAGCTTGAGAAGAATAGAGTGCCGGTTGCGGATTCGGAAATTTTAAGTGGTGATGAATTTTCTCTGGAATCCCTTTTCCTGGGGCTAAGAACTAAAAAGGGTATAAGCCTGGATATTCTGAAGGGGTATGATGGATGGGAAGATACCTCCGCCAAGCTATCCGCTCTTTCACTTGTTGAAATTAAGGATGGGCGTATGATTCCTACCCTTAAGGGGTTTCTTATGGCGGACAGGTTGCCGCTGTTGTTTATGGATTAACGGAGAAGAATCATTTTCTTTGTAATCCTTATGTCGCCGGCAGTCAGTCTGTAGAAATAAAGGCCCGAAGATACATCTCTGCCGGATAAATTGGTTCCATCCCATGTAACTTCAGATTCACCCGCTGAGTAGGAGCGATTCGTAAGGGTTGCAATGAATCTGCCTCTAACATCAAAGACCGCGATTGAAACCCTTGCGGGTTCTTCGAGCCCGAACCGAATTGTTGTTACGGGGTTGAAGGGGTTTGGATAGTTCTGCTCGAGGAATGTGATTGCCGGGAGATCCGCGTCGGTTGGAATGTTCGATTTGTCGCAGAGAATCCAGTGGTCTGGGTCAAGCTCCACATCTATCGTCGTATTGCCCATGGACAAGAGGAAGGATTCTTCATGTTTATCTACCCAGAGGACCGTATCAACCTGGCCGCTCGTCGTTGTGATTCTGAAATCAACCGGCATCGTATAGGGATAGCCTTGGGTTTGTGTTACCCCTATGGACAGCAGGGTATCGACGCCTCGCGGATAAGAGTTCCATGACCAGCTGTAAATCGGCCTGTCTTCTCTTGTCAGCCAGGGATCGAAAAACCAGTCGAGAGACGATCCGTAATAATCTTCGCAAACACCTGTAAAATCATCGGTGTTGGCATGGGAGTACCTGAAACGGGGATCTGAAGTATAACCCTTAATCATATCGAAAAAGGTGCTGTCACCCGCTATATGGCGGAACATGTGAATTATCCAGGCGGCTTTATCATAAACAACCGGGTCGAAGTAATACCAAGGATTGGTATTATCGGGATCGCGAAGAACGGGGCCGTTCCATGTGCCGGGATCATCCTTTCCCTCCATATAGGATTTCAGGGCGCTTGCTCCATAGATATGTTCCATCCAGAGTGCTTCGGTATAGCTGGCCCAACCCTCGTTCAACCAGATATGGGTCCAGTTTTCGCATGAGATACAATCGCCGAACCACTGATGCCCCAGTTCGTGAACATAGATCCAGTCGTAGTAATGGTCTCCGCGAACAAACCCGATTCCGTAACTTGTCAGCGTCTGGTGCTCCATCCCACCGCCAATGTTGTTGAGCACCACGCCGTATTTTTCTTCGACGAAGGGGTATAGTCCGTATATGGAGGAAAGGAACTCCAGGGCGGGCACGCCGATATTAAGATCCTCCTCGGCAGCGGCTACCTTGGAAGGAGGAACATAGTTTGTAACAGTCATGGTCTCGCCGGGAGCGTACACGAATGTATCTTCAAGACACACGTACTCTGTGGCTGAAATAGAGGCAAGGTAGGTTGTCATCTGATAGTTCTCTCGCCAGTGATACCGTTTATATGGTCTTCCCCAGTTGGTTTCATCCGTATAATCAATGTAGCTTCCGTTGGAGGTGGCGAAGAGATCGGAGGGTACTGAAAGGTATATGTCAAACAGGGCTTTGTCGTCGGGATAATCCTTGCAGGGCCACCATGTCCTCGCCGACCATGGTTCACTGAGGTTGTATATTACCGGTTTGCCATCGTAGGATCGAAAGAAAAGTCCGGGGTTTACGGCTGTGAGTGGATTTCCGCCATACTCGATTTCTATGCTGGTTTTTTCTCCCGAAGCGAGTTTTGAAGGAAGGGGAATACTTATCACATCGCCGTTTCTGGACCAGGGAAGAGACCCATAGCCTATTTGCACAAGACTACTTATTGTAAGCACAATGTCCGCGTTGATGTCGACTGAACTGAGGCTGTCGATGAGGCTCTCGAGCGTAATTGTTACTGTTCCCTCCACAGACTCGGTTAGATCGTTAAAGGCTATATCGAGTGTGTAGTGTGTTACGTCAAATTGCCCTTGAACAGGTGTGGGCTGGGGGGCTTTCAAAGAATCTCTTTTGAAGAGTGGAAGAGCCCGTAAGACATCCATCTTTCTTAGTATATCTCCGTGGATTTCCTCGAAGGGTGTTTGAGCGGCAGAAACAGATGGAACAATGATTAGGAATAAAAGAAAAAGAACCGATTTCTTCATGGATAAAAGCCCTTTATTTGATGCTCCACTTTATCTGAGGAGGATCATCTTTTTCGTATCAGAGTAATCTTCAGCGTTCATTCTGTAGAAATACACACCACTTGCTACATTCGCGCCTCTGTTGTTAATACCGTTCCAAGTTTCTGTATATCGACCGGCTTCGCGTACATCGTTCACAAGTGTATTTACAAGCCTGCCGGCAACATCATATATCTGAATCGACACATGGCCTTTATTTTTCAAGTTGAATTTGATGGTGGTTGAGGGGTTAAAGGGATTTGGGCAGTTTTGATGCAGCTCGGTAAGATATTTAATTTCCGGATCGTCACTGTCTGTAATAGTGTCATTAATGCCATTTTCGAAGAACTCCCATACCTTGGCGAGGAATTCATTTCTTACAAGAGCGTTCTCAGGATCATTGTCGCGTATGGCCATGAAGCTGAACCCGGTTGTTACAGCCCGTCTGGCGCTGCCATTAGCAGTGGTATCATCCAGGCAGATAGCGGTGTAATAGGAGTCGCCATTATAATCGGGATATTGTAATCCATAAGCGGCTTTTGAATTATTAGTCTCCAGAACATCAAACTGGTTAATGAGCGGGCATCCCCCGAACGCGTAGAAATCATCAAGTCCGGCAAATGGAGAGCCCGTAACAGAAGTGATAAGTGGATTAATCACTCCGCCATTCGCGTCTCCACCTGTAAGATCATAGTAGCTGTAATTTAAAAACTCTATGCCTGTGCCGAGAATATCTGTCAGGAAGGTTGTAGCGCCGATGCTATTAAGATCACTAACTACACCGTCACCCATAACAAGAAGATTAGTCTTGTGGTTGTGGGGTGTGGCTCCCTCGTCATTTGCCCAGGCTTCGAGCAGCGCGCAGTCGTTTGACTCATCAGTTGTACCGTCACCGATGGTTCCTGAATTAAGATCACCGGAGTCCCAGATAATAGTATG
>JAGHBT010000321.1 GCA_021160845.1 bacterium
AGACGCGGCTTTTAAAGCCGCTGGTTCAAAGGGGTTTAAGCTCGCGATGAAGGAAGCTAAGCCGATACTTCTTGAACCTATCATGGAAATAGAAGTCCTTGTACCCGATGAGCACATGGGTGATGTGATGGGCGATCTCTCTATGAGAAGGGGGAAGATTTTGGGAACTGAGCAGGAGGGGGGACAGCAGAAAATCACAGCCCAAGTACCGCTTGCTGATTTATACAGGTATTCAACTTCCCTTCGGTCCATGACACAGGGCAGGGCGAGTCATAGCAGAAAGTTTTCTCATTATGAAACTGTTCCGCATGAACAGACCCAAAAAATAACAGCTCAATTTGATACGGAAAATGAAGAGAGTGACTCATAATTTTGCGGGAGGCATCTTGTGTCAGGACATTCTAAATGGAGCACAATAAAGAGGAAAAAAGGAAAAGCTGATGCTCAGAGGGCGAAGGTCTTTACAAAAATAATAAGGGAGATTGTAGTCGCCGCCAGGGAAGGCGGCGGGGACATAGATTCAAACCCAAATTTAAGGACTGCTGTTCAGAACGCTCATGATAATAATATGCCTAAGAGTAATATTGACAAAGCGTTAAAGCGCGGTACCGGAGAACTTCCCGGAGTTACTTATGATGTGTGTACTTTTGAGGGATATGCCCCGGGTGGAGTGGCGGTTTTTGTAAGATGTCTTTCTGATAACAAAAATAGAACCAGTGCAGAAGTACGGCACCTTTTTTCGAAGTACGGGGGACACCTTGGGGAGCCACATTCTGTATCATACTTATTTGAAAGCAAAGGGATGATTGTGATTGACGGCTCTAATGCTGATGAAGAACAGCTATATGAAATCGCCCTTGAGAATGGGGCTGAGGATATTGATTCTGAAGAAGGTATATATGAAATCTTATCTTCTGTGGAGGCTTTCGAATCGCTTCATCGGGTGATTGTTGAAGCGGGGATAGAATGTCAGGAGGCTGGGATTTCCCTTATTCCAAACAACAGTGTGAAGTTGGATCGGAGCCACGCTCTCAGTGTTCTGAAGTTGATAAACGCCCTTGAAGACCAGGATGATGTGCAGAGTGTAAGTGCCAATTTTGATATTCCGGATGAAATCCTCAATGAAATTGATAAAGAATTCTAACAAATAGATTTGATTGGGTATTGTCTGCCAAACCTGAAGTGCTAGAGGGGGTTAAGTTTGTCGCCGTGTGATAGGAGTTAAGTTGTGTCTCTGACAGTTGGCATTGATCCCGGGAGCTACGTGACTGGTTACGGTCTGGTGGAGAATAATGGACGAGAGATTGTATATCTGGATTCGGGAATTATTAAAGTTGAGAAGAAGGTTTCGCGGCCCGAGCGGCTTCTGCAGATAAAAAAAGGAATGGATAAAATTCTTAAGAAATTTAATCCGGTTGATGTAGCCGTCGAAGGGATTTTTGTTTCTAAGAATGTAAAGAGTGCTTTCTCTCTCGCGGAAGTGAGGGGAGTTATATTACTTTCTGCCGCTCAGGCAGGGAAACAAATTTTTGAATATTCACCTAGAGAGGTAAAACGCAGTGTTGTAGGGATGGGGGCAGCTACCAAGGAACAGGTCTCGAGAATGGTCGGCAAATTGTTAAACCTTGACCATAAGCCCGCTACTACAGATGAGACAGATGCTTTGGCCATAGGCTTTTGTCATCTTTTGAGAATCTCCGGTAAGTTAGGAGGGCTGCTTTGATAGTGACGATTGAAGGGGTATTAAAAGCAAAGAAAGAATCGAGCGTTATTGTAGCAATAGGCGGTGTGGGATTGGAACTTTTTGTTCCGTTAAGAACATTGCACAAGCTTGGTTCTGAAGGCGATTTAGTGTTTTTTTTCACATATATGCATGTTAGAGAAGACGCAATAGTGTTATTTGGATTCTCCACTGAAGAAGACAAATTAATGTTTCTTTCCCTTCTTGGTGTTAGTGGAGTAGGGCCGAAGGTAGCTATGGGGGTTATTTCAGCCAGCACAGCTCCCGAGCTTGCCGGTTTGATATGTAATGGAAAGGATTCTGCTCTCACCGCGTTTCCTGGAATTGGCAAGAAAACGGCTCAAAGAATTATTTTGGAGTTAAAGGATAGGATTAACATGGCAGATTATGGATCGGGCTACAGGGCATATGTTTCTGCTATGGATAGTGATTTAAGCGAGGAGGTTACCGCGGCTCTGTGTTCTCTAGGGTTTACGAGGGCCGCTGCTATAAAAGCAATTAACAGACTTTCATCAGAGGATATTTCAAATTTGTCGAGTGTAGAGGATTTTGTTAGAGAACTTTTAAAGAGAAGCTTGTAAGGTGATTGAGGTGAGTTATTTTTGAATGAAAGAGAAGTAACAAATTCTGAGGCGACACCCGAGGACAGAAAAATAGAATCTATGCTCAGGCCAAGAACTCTTTCCGAATTTGTTGGTCAGAAAAAATTAAAGGAAAATATTGCAGTCTTTATCGAGGCGGCTAAGCAGAGAGATGAGCAATTGGACCATGTTCTTCTCTACGGTCCTCCAGGGCTTGGGAAAACTACTCTTGCTCATATCATTGCTAAAGAACTGGGAGTAAATATAAATGTTTCATCAGGGCCTGTTTTTCAGAAGCCTGCCGAGTTAATCGCTATTCTTACCAAGCTCGAGCGAAAAGACGTTCTATTTATTGATGAAATACACAGGTTAAATGTTATTGTTGAAGAACATCTCTATCCGGCGATGGAAGACTTTAAATGTGAACTAATTGTTGATAGTGGGCCTCACGCCAGATACTACTCTCTTTCTATTGAACCTTTTACGATTGTAGGAGCGACAACTCGCGCGGGAATGATAACTTCTCCGATGAGAAGCAGATTCGGTATAGTGGCCAGATTGGATTATTATTCCCCTCAGGATTTGTTGTCGATTGTAAAGCGCTCAGCCCGTTATGGAAATTACCATCGATGATGAAGGCGCTGCGGAGATTGCCCTGCGCTCACGGGGGACGCCCAGGATAGCGAACAGACTCCTCAGGAGGGTTAGGGATTTCTCACAGGTAAGGGGAAGCGGGAATATAGATAGAGATATTGTTGAATATGGACTGAATAGACTGGAGATAGATAATTTGGGTTTAAATGAAATGGACAGGAATATCCTTAAAATTATTGCTGAAAGGTTTTCCGGTGGACCGGTGGGGATTAATTCTATCGCTGTTGCTGTATCCGAAGAGGTGGACACGATAGAGGATATTTATGAACCATTTTTGATTCAGAAAGGTTTTTTGCAAAGAACATCCAGAGGACGTATTATTACCGAGGCGGGTGTAAAACATATCGGGCTTAAACCATCTGCTTCAGACGGTAAACAAAGTGATATTTTTGGTGATTGATCAGGTTTTATTTAGAGAATGGTACAATGAAACTTAGTGATTTTGACTACAATTTACCCAGTGAGCTTATTGCCCAGTATCCTTCGCCAAGCCGGGAAGATAGCAGGTTGATTATATTCCGTCGTGGGCGGGGTGATATTAGTGAAACGCGTTTCGCTAATATTCTCAGATATCTTCAGCCTGGTGATCTTTTTGTGATTAATGATTCCAAAGTGATTCCCGCGCGAATATTCGGCAGAAAAGTAACGGGAGCGCGAATTGAAATATTCTTAATAAGACAGATCGGGAATAGAAGTTGGACAGCTTTACTGAGGCCCTCGAAGCGTGTTAAGGAAGGTGATAAGATTCTTGTAGGGCAGGATGGGGATGAAGCGCGGATTGTACGGGAAATTGGAGAGGGAAAATGGGAAATAAGGCTTTCGGACAGGATTCCCGAATGGGATTTTATTGAATTGCACGGGGATATTCCACTTCCTCCTTATATAAAAAGGGAGAGTGAAGAAATTGACAGGGGACGATACCAAACTGTTTATGCTTCGAGTAAAGGCTCTGTGGCTGCACCGACCGCGGGGCTGCATTTTACAGAAGAAATTTTGAAGAAGATTCAAAAGAAAGGCTGTACAGTTTTGTCCTTAACTCTTCATGTAGGAGCTGGAACTTTCCTTCCTCTGAGGGATGAGATTGTTGAAAATAATAAATTATCATATGAGTATATTAAAATAAGAAAAAAGGTCTGGGATGAAATAAAGTTGGCGAAAAAGGATAAGCGCAGAGTAATCGCGGTTGGTACAACCACTACAAGAGTGCTGGAATCACTTGCCTCCGGGGCGATTGACGACAGGCGGGAGGAGACAATAGATGGTGAGGTTTGGATATCCGGCAGCACGAGTTTGTTTATACGCCCCGGATTTAAGTTCAGGATAGCGGATGCCCTTGTTACAAATCTGCATTTACCCCGTTCGAGTCTATTTCTCCTCGTCTCTGCGTTCGCGGGCAGGGAAAATATGATTCGTGTTTACGAGTGGGCCGTGAAAAGGAAGGTTCGGTTTTACAGTTATGGCGACGCCATGTTTATTCAATAGGAAAGGTTCCGCGATTGCCCTTTAGTTTTGAACTATTTAATGTGGATCATGGTGCAAGGCTGGGCCATATTGAAACAGACCATGGGGGGATAGATACTCCTGCGTTTATGCCGGTCGGCACGCTTGGTACCGTTAAAAGCCTTTCTCCGAGAGATTTATGTGAGATTGGTGCAGATATAATATTAGCCAATACCTATCACCTTCACCTGAGGCCCGGTGAGGATGTAGTTGCAAGGGGTGGGGGTATCCAGCAGTTTATGTCTTGGAACAAACCTGTTTTAACCGATAGCGGTGGATATCAGGTTTTCAGCCTTGCTGACTTGAATCGTATTAGTGATGAAGGAGTAGAATTTCAATCTCATATCGATGGTTCAAAACACCTGTTTACGCCGGAGAGAGTTGTGGATATACAGTTGGATATCGGAGCGGATATTATGATGGTACTCGATCAGTGTGTTGAATATCCATGTGATAAGGAAAAAGCACGCGACGCCATTGAGCGAACTTCGCTCTGGGCTCAAAAAAGTAAAGATCGCATAAGGTATAGAACTAAGCGCGATGGATATCAACAGGTACTTTTTGGCATTGTTCAAGGGTCTGTTTTTCCCGATCTGAGAAAGAGATCGGTGGAGGAACTTACGGCTCTTGATTTCCCAGGTTATGCTATAGGAGGACTCTCGGTTGGAGAACCGAAGAATGAAATGTTTGACACTACGGAACTTGTTACTGAAATACTACCTATTGATAAACCAAGGTATCTTATGGGTGTGGGGTTTCCTGAGGATATCGTCGAAGGGATCGCCCGTGGAGTAGATATGTTTGATTGTGTAATGCCTACACGTAACGCCAGAAATGGAACTGTTTTTACTTCACGAGGAAAAGTAGTACTCAAGAATGCTGTAAACAAAGTTGATTTTGGTCCAATAGACCCTGAGTGCGGGTGTGATGTGTGTAAAAATTATTCACGCGCCTATCTCAGACATCTCTTTATGGCGGGCGAATTGCTTGGGCCGCGTCTTGCTACATACCACAATCTCTATTTTTACTTGCATTTGCTTGCCGAAATAAGGCAGTCTATAAAGGAAAATTCTTTCCTCCGATGGAGAAAAGAATTTTATAATAGGAGAGAAAGCAAATAGACGGATTTTAAAGAGGGAGGAATAATGTCTTATCTGATTTTTGCGTTCAGTAACCCTTCAGGAGGAGCTAATGGGGGTGGATCGTTAATGATGAATCTTTTACCGATAATAGCAATTTTCGTAATATTTTACTTTATCCTTATCAGACCGCAGCAGAAAAAGCAGAAAGAACACGGAAACATGATTTCGAAGTTGAGCAGGGGTGACAAGATTGTTACTAATGGCGGACTTTATGGAAAAGTTGTAGATGTAAAAGACCATATTATTGTGATGAAGAT
>JAGHBT010000119.1 GCA_021160845.1 bacterium
AAACAGAGAAATGGAAATACTGCAATTGATCGCTGAAGGATATACAAGCAAAGAGATCGCTGAGAATTTATATATCAGTGTCAAAACTGTTGAGAATCACAGAGCTAACATAAAAAACAGAATTGACATTCATGACACTGCGGGATTGGTAAGGTACGCGATACAAATAGGGCTGATAGAATCCGATACTTAGTAAAATAGTGTATTTCCCCTATAGACATTCTTCGGGAATTGCTGTATCATGGTTGTAGTTTAAGAAGGTAATTTATCGGGACTGACGAACAAAATAACAAGGTATTACAAAATAAGGGAATTGTTCAATATCAGCAAGTATCCCATTAGGAGGTCTAATAACTAACAGCCTTTAAGGATAAATTTGAAATAGAGTTTGTCGCTTGGATTTGTCGGGGGGCCTTTTCCTTCCTACCATTAAAACCCCATCTCTTCCCCTAGGAGATGAGCCGCTTATTTGGGAAAGACCTCCACCTGGTTTTTGTCAGGGAACCTTCCACGCTCCACTGAGAGTCCCTTAGGATCGCTTTTCATTTCCCTAGGAGTTGGGGTTTAAATCCAGGCGACAATTTTTTATATACCATTTTTTTTAAACTGTATTCAAACAGCAATCGCGGCTCAATCGTCATTGACATTCCCTTCCTACTATTCTAAAGTAGCTAAAGTGAGGCGTTTTTTTAACGCGAATACTGACCGTTTCGAATTAATGAGGAATAACACTAATTGACCGAAAACATTAGCTGGCGGGAAAAAAGAATTCGTATAGAATCAGACTTGGCCGATTGTTTTGCAAGCAGGGCGAGTATAGGGAAAAAAGATTTTATAAGAATCTTTTTTTACAGGATTTCTTCCCCTTCCATTGGCGATTTCAACAGTCAGTATCTGGCGGGTGACAAACAACTTGATGAAATATTTGTCGACCTTGCCGAGAGAACCGGGTTGGACAAGAAAAGAGTAAATTCCCATTATGACAGAAATGAAACCTTTACCCAATTTGGCGAACATCTCCTTAGATCTGGCGCTTACAAAAAGACTAAAAAGTGATTAGGCGAATGAAGACAACCCTGATTTTTATCCTGCTATTTATAGTCATTTCATTTTCAAACACGAATGCCGAAATTGCCCCAGGCAGAGGAATATTATTCTTCGATCGAGGCCATTATTGGATTGAGCTGACATTTCATAAGCCTGACGGAAATGTATATACCCCGGAAAATCCTGATCCTTCACATTTTACAATACTCAACCTGAGCAACAAAGAAGTGACAGGGTTTTCTCCATCGAGAGTAAAGGTTGATTACGCGAAGAATGTGGTTATTCTTTCTTCGGGGAAGCTTAAAGGCAAAATGTGCTACAGGGTTACTTACAGGGTAGATGAAAGTGATCACATCGTCTTTGACCTTATATGTGATCCATTCTATTTTAAGCCATCGGATAAAGAATGCGGGGCCAAGTCTTTTTTCGCACATCACATAGCTCCCGCGTTCTCAAGAAGCGGGAACCTTTATAATCTTAACCGTTTCAGTTACGGATATGAACTTTCGGAAAACAAAGAAATTTCCGGAATAGATATTCAGCCGCGATTCAAACTGCGCGGATGGGAGTTCATTCCGGCCCTTCAGTGGGACAGAGTAACATATCGGTCTTCAGGTAAAGCAACCTCCACGGGAAGGCGGACCTTTGATATGGAATTATCACATTCCGTCTGGATAAAAGAATTAAGATATTCCTTATTCATGTCTTATAATCACAAGCGTTTTACCACCGCAGAGACAACTAGTGAAATACCAACCTTTTCTCAGAGTATTTCGGTAGAAGGGATAGTCCGGCTGGATTATTTCTTCGATAATATTAATAAATTCTGCTACAGCGTTTTTAAAGGCGTCGATCTTGGATTCGGATATTCGTGGTACAATTCAAATGATAAAGAAGTATGTGGCAAATCGGACTTTAGCGCCACCCCTTTTCTAAAAACACGCTTTACATGGACGCTGTTTTACGGATTGCAGTTTTCGTATTCATTAGAATCTTCTTTCCCGTCATCGGTAAACGATATTTTCGAAGAGTTTCATCAAATTCGACTGAGGCTTCTTCTAAGAGAACTCCTTCCCACGCAAAGGCAGAAATCCTATCACCCTGACCTCGAATTTGTTTTTGATACCGGGAAAAGACCCCCCTTCTTTATAGAGGAGAGAAAGGTCTCTCTCGGTTTTACATTCGATCTTTTCCCTTGGTAATATATTTTTTTTATTGCCTAATCAATCCGATAACCGATCGAAAAAATAAAAGTATTAAAAAAGGTGGTATTCATAACTAATATCGTGTATACTCACACGCGATTAATTGTTTCTCTGAGAATAGAGGTCTCGAAGAGAATTTCTTAAGGGAAGAAGTACCGTTGCTTATGAAATATCGTTAAAGTTCAACTTTCCCCATTTCGTACCAGGCGGCACGGATACGACATAGGCCTGAGTTTGAGCTTTTGCCCCTGGCGGTTTTGTATATGTTGCCTGGTATCTCATTGCACTGGTAGTAACGAAGCGAGGTGAGCCGAGGATAATCAATTCAGGGCATATATTAATTCATTAAGCCGTAACCTAATGGCAAAGAAAGGAATTCAGAGAATGTCAAAAAATATTTATGTCGGCAACCTTCCGTTTTCAACCAGCAACGATGACCTTAATGGACTCTTCGCTGAATTTGGAGAGGTAATTTCGGCCAAAGTTATCAGGGATAAATTCACGGACCGCTCAAGGGGATTCGGATTTGTTGAAATGGAAAACGACGAAGAGGCTGATAAGGCAATAGCTGCGTTAAATGAAAAAGAGATCGACGGAAGAGCCTTGAAAATCGATGAAGCCAAACCGCGCAGAACCGGCGGAAGGGACTAATAATTTTAAATCATAGTTCCGTCATGCAAAAAGAAAAAGCGGGGGATTCGGTCCCTCGCTTTTTCTGATATAGTCACATACATACTTTTGTACATGAACACTAACTTAACAAAACACAATAAAGCTTACTTGCCAGCGGCTGATAAAACGGGGCCGACGAGACTCGAACTCGCGACCTCCGGCGTGACAGGCCGGCGTTCTAACCAGCTGAACTACGACCCCATTCAAACAACCCACTGAAATATAAAAACGCATTTCGTATCAGCTAAATAAGAAACAAGTTACACTGTTACTTCTATGCATTTATAATACAGGAAATAAACAAAGTCAATTGAAAAAATGTCAACTCTTTAGGGTTACAACCCCTCGTTATCACCATATAAAATATTATTTACAACAGTGGCGGCAGCAGGGAAAATACCCCGGGTTAAGATTACCGTCTTTTGTCCAGATACAAGATTGACTGAATAAGGCCAGTCAGAAACTACCACAATATCTGATTTTACACTTATTGCGGCAATTATATCCCGCGAAACCGGCTTTCTACACAGCAGAAATAGAACTTCTTTTTTATTCTTTCCTTCCACGTTAAAAGAAAGTTCAAAAAAAGGCGGGTGTTCTTCTACTCCTTTCGCAACCGGTATTTCAACAGGCAGAAGGCTGGCTTCTTCAGATAAGTCTTTTAAGACATTAATATCCTCATTCACACTGAAAAACGAACCTCTCCAGCCCTCTCTCTTACCTGCCGTAAATGACCCTTTAATAAAAGATTTGAAATGTCTTAACAACCTAAAAATATATAACCTTACGGCAACACCGGAAAAATCATTTTTCTCTCCAAAAAAACGGTAAGAGGGAAGAGAAAGAGATGAAAGCGGCAAAACACCCCTCGGATCCGTGCTAATCTGTACAGAATCAGCAGCCAGGGTTAAATATGCCGGGGATTGATAATGCAACAATGCCCCCTTCTCCTTTTTAGAGACAGAACCCCGCGAATCGATTCCTGAAAGCGGCACATAGCTCTTCGGAACAAAATCTATTATCTTATTTCTAAGTTCCATAACTCTTTCTACAGCTTCAGTATGTATCTTCCGAAAATCTCCAAGTATAAAAAAGTCCTCTTCCCAATGGCCCGAATTGAAGGCGCTCTCCATTTCAGCAACAATCTCACAAACAGGCCTTGAAAAAAGGAGAATATCATTTCCCGCCGACAGAGCCTGCTCAGCCAATTTCCCAAAACCTCCTTCCTTGTTCTCAGATTCCGCCATACGCGACGCGCCACTCATTTCGAGAGCGTCTGTGATAATCACCCCCCCGAAGGAAAGCTTGCCCCGCAACATTCCCTTGACAACCGCTGAGTCCATCGAAGCGGGAAGGGTACGATCCAACGGTCTTATATGGGCGGTCATAACCATATCCGCCCCGGCTTCAATACCGGATACAAACGGAACAACTTCTCTCTCTTCAAATTTATCCAGTGTAATCGGAACGACCGGAAGGGTAAGGTGAGAATCTCTGTCGGTTAAACCATGCCCCGGAAAATGTTTAAGACACGTTAAGATACCTTCTGCCCTGTAAGTCTCCACAGCTTCGCTCACTAGCTCCGACACATCTCCACAATCACTTCCGAAGGCTCTGGTTCCAATAACCGGGTTTAGATACTCCGAGTTGATATCGGCCAGCGGGGAAAGAATAAGATTTATACCGCAGGATTTAATCAGACGGGCTGTTTCCCTATAGACATCTTTTCTTCTCCTTTTGTTTCTACCCGCTGCTATCGCCATCTGAGTGGGAGGAACTCCAAGCGCGGCTGCAAGGACTGATATTCTACCTCCCTCGTGGTCAGCCATAATCAGCGGAGCAACTCCGGAGGATTCGATAATTATACCTCTTACCTCACGGACGAGTGTTCGAAGCTGATCGGCATCCTCCACATTCCTTTCAAAAAGGATTATCCCGGAAGGAGGATATTGCCTGAGCGCCGATTTTTCCCCTTCATTAAGCCTTGGGCCCTCAATCCCCACCGATAATAACTGGAAAAAGTTCCTATAATTATCCTCCCGAGACATCTCGTTCCTTTGAGGTAAACACCTGATCGCTTAATAAACCTTCTTTATTACAACACCCGGATAATAGTGCAAAATAATCTCTTCGGCGTTGTATCCAAGCTTCGCCATCTTAATCGCGCCTGTTTGACACATTCCTACTCCGTGCCCGTTTCCACCACCAAGGATATCTACACGGACGACCTTCTCTCTGTCCCTCTTAACGCTTAATTTAAAGAGCGTACTTTTGAGAATCGCCCCATCGGGAGATTCGGGCCTTAGAACCCAACGAATCCGGTCGCCATAGATACGATATTTACCCGTGTCAGTTATCACATCCAGATATTTAACCCTGCCATCGGGAGCAAATCCGCCAGCTCGCAGGTCGACTAATTTTCTAAATGGAGTGATCTTTTTCTTCGTTCCATTCTTAAGGCTTTTCCGAAGTATTTTCACCAATTTATTCTCCAGCCAGCTTACCCTCCAACGAAAATGAGCGGATCCCCTGCAAAAGGACCTTTTACTTTCCTCCCCGCGTGCGTCACGTACCCCGTAAAGATAAGGAAAATGCTCTTTCCAGGGCCATAAAAATCTGATATCAGATGTATGCCCACCACAGCATGAAGAATAATATGCCTTTACCGGTTCCCCCCTCCACATTGCCACCAAACCCGCAGTTTCTTCAACAGCCCGCGTTGAACTCAAATTCTCGCCTGCCACACCACTATAAACCTGATCCATAATAGTAGCTCTAAGATCGTACTCTTTCTCTTTCGTCTTTTTTAATTTACTTAGCGCGTATGAACGTGAAGCTATAGCCTGCGCTCTATAGGCCTCATAACTCTCGGAATCAAGATATCCAATTTCGACCGGCAACACCCCTTTCAGATAATCATCCAGTCCAATAAAATTTATTACTGAAAAACCCGAGCCCATTCGATTACTAAACTGCAAACTCCCCCTGTATGGCTTTCCGTTAACCAGGGTCAAACCCTTGGAAGGAAAATCAACAAACAGCTTTTCAGCACGCAAGATGAACTTGCCATCCTTTATCAACCGGACATATCCCCTGCCGCAGGTAACGCTGTATTTTCCTCTGCCGCCAAATTTCTTCCCAACCTTGCCCTCCAAATTCATCGCTGAGAAGAATAATACTTTTGATTCAATATTAGCCCTATCACTATTTTCAACTATAAGCACCCTTACAATGGGTGATTCATGAACACCCGGCGCAACAACCTCTTCCGGTCTATATCTAACCTCCTCTCTGGCGCAGGATTGAAAGAATAGAATCAATATGATTATAAATAGATATTTGCTCTTTAATAAGCTGTTCATATAATCTGCTTTCTCTTGAAA
>JAGHBT010000032.1 GCA_021160845.1 bacterium
GGGTATTACTATATTTGTTTGAATAATACAGTGTTGTCGGTAGAGCACTTACTAATTTTGAGTGTTATTGGCGAGGTTTTTGGCCGCCGACTTAAAAAAAAGGATCGGGACTTTGAAAGTTGCTTTGATACATGATTGGCTTACCGGGATGAGGGGTGGGGAGAAGGTCCTCGAGGTTTTTTGCGAGCTCTTTCCCGAAGCAAAGATATTTACACTCGTGCATATTAAAGGCTCGGTTTCTTCGACTATTGAAGCTTTACCTGTGGAGACATCATTTATTCAGAAGCTGCCCGGAGCGAAAAAAAGGTACAGGAGCTACTTGCCCCTTTTCCCCGCTGCCATCGAGAAATTCGATATGCGTGGTTTTGATCTTATCCTTTCTTCGAGTCATTGTGTTGCCAAAGGCGTAATTCCGCATCCTGACGCTCTGCATATATCTTATTGCTTCACGCCGATGAGGTATGTGTGGTCGATGTACGAGGAATACTTTGGAAAGGGCAGGGTTGGGTTGATAGCTCGGGGGCTAATGCCTCTGTTTGCCAACTATTTACGGGTATGGGATAGTAGCAGCGCTCACAGAGTCGACAAGTTTGTCGCGGATTCACAGCACGTTAAAAAACGTATCAGGCGGTATTACGGAAGGGATGCCGATGTTATTTATCCGCCTGTTTCAACCGAGGGGACATATCTATCGGAAAAAGATGAGGGGTATTTTCTGATTGTTTCGGCATTTGCGCCATATAAGCGGGTTGATATTGCCATCGATGCCTTCAACCGTCTTGGAGAGAGGCTTGTAGTGGTAGGAACCGGCCAAGACGAAAAACGCCTTAAGAAAATTGCCGGTCGGAATATTGAGTTTCACGGGTGGGTTGATTCGGATAAACTTATGGATTACTACGCGGGGTGCAGGGCGCTGGTCTTTCCCGGGGAGGAGGATTTTGGCATTGTTCCTCTGGAAGCGCAGTGTTTCGGCAAGCCTGTAATCGCTTATGGTGCGGGGGGTGTCCTGGAGACAGTCAACGGGTTTTGGGTTGAAGGGGACCCGGAAAGCCCAGCGGAAAATCCCACCGGCCTCTTTTTCAGGGAACAGACAGCAGAAGCGCTGATTGCGGCTGTCCGCAGATTCGCGTCTCTATCATTCGATCCCGGTGTTATCAGACAACACGCCTTGGGGTTTGACAGAGAGATATTTAAGGACAGGATCAAAGCGTATATCGATAGACAGTTGTCGGGGAGGTAGACTATGACAAAGCGCCGGAAAGAACATGGATTGTTCATTCCGTTTCTGCAGGTAATATCGGATATCATCGCTATAGAATGCGCGTTTCTTGCGTCCTACTGGCTGCGATTTCACTCCTTCCTTACGGTGGTTGTTCCGGTAACTAAGGGGTTTGCCTCTCTTGAGGTTTATGTATTGAGTTCATGCGTCGTTATAACGGTATGGTTGTTCATCTTTCAGATGAATGGACTATATGGAGTGCGCCGCAATGTGAGCCGGATATATGAAGTTAATCGTATTATCAAATCTGTGACTATCGGGATATTGATGGCGATGACGGGCGCCTTTCTCTACAGAGGTTATTCATTCAGCCGGATCGTCTTTTTCCTTATCTGGGTTACAAGTATCATATTTATCACGCTCTTTCGTTTGCGTATTATTAGTTATGAGAGAGCCAGACATCGAAGAGGTAAGGATCTCAACCGCGCGGCGATTGCGGGTTCAAGCAACTGGAGCGGAGATATACTTGAGGCTATCAAGAAGAATCCCGGTTTCGGAATAGACCTTGTAGGATATATCGGAGAGAATGCGCTTTTGGCCAAAAGCTGTGTGTATCTTGGGCCTGTGGACGAAACAGCTCGAATCATAAAGGAGCAGAATCTGGATGTAGTCTTTCTTGCCCCGGGCGAAAAGGACGAACGGCTCTTTGCCGGTATTCTCCGTAAGTGCATCGGATTGAATGTTGAGTTCTATCTACTTCCCGACATTATTGATATTATTACAAGCCGTTTACGTGTGGAGGAAATGGGGGGAATTGCTCTCCTTAAGGTTAAAGAGTTGATTATAACCGGTTGGAACCGAGTGTTCAAACGCGCTTTTGACATTGTAGTTTCGGTGGTTAGCCTGGTTTTGCTCAGTCCGCTATTAATAATTATAGCCCTTGTTGTTGGTTTGACTTCCAAGGGACAGATTTTCTATCGACAGGAACGCTTAGGGCGCGACGGCAGGGAGTTTGACCTTATTAAATTTCGCAGTATGAGGACAAATGCCGAAGGTGTAAATGGTCCTGCCTGGACGGTAAAGGGTGATTCGCGTGTGACTCCTGCCGGAAAATTTCTGCGGCGCTTCAGCCTGGATGAGCTTCCCCAATTGGTCAATGTCTTGTTAGGCGAAATGAGTCTTGTAGGCCCCAGGCCTGAGAGGCCTCATTTCGTAGATAAGTTCAAAACAAGTGTTCCCAAATATCTCGAAAGGCACAGGGTTAAATCCGGAATGACAGGATGGGCACAGGTAAATGGTCTGCGTGGGGATGTCTTGATAGATGAGAGAACAAAGTACGATGTCTATTATGTGGAAAACTGGTCCTTTGTTTTTGACATAAAGATTATCATTATGACAATATGGACAGTGATCTCGGGTAAGAATAGTTATTGAATCTTTTTGCGAGGATGAAGGGAAAATTTGAATAGAGGAATCAAAGTAATTACCCTGCATATTTTATTTATTACCGGGCTGCTTTTTCTGTTTGTAGGGGGGCCCGGTTATAATGCGACCAGATCTATTGGGAATGGTTGGAATTTGGGGCATGTGGCCCTTTTTATTTTGTTTATTTTTATCCTCAATAGAGATTGGAAAGGATTTGCAACCAAGTCTCTAAAATCACAATGGATTTTAGTAATATCAGTTAGCGCTATTTTGCCTTTGCAACAGAACTAATTCAATTATCTGTCGATCGTCAGTTTGATTTTTTTGATATATTCAGGGATTTGGCCGGTTGTGTGATAGGCATGCTGCTTTTAGGGAAAGTTGACGCTAATAATAAAAAGACGGAAAATTCAATTAAAATATCTGTAATAGCTATTCTTGTTATAATTACGTCTTATCAGTTTTTTCTTTCATTAACAGACGAATATATCGCGGCAAGACAATTTCCGGTACTGGCAAGTTTTGAAACCCCGTTTGAAATAAACCGCTGGCGGACTGACGGGGAAATATCTATTTCCAACAAGGTTTGGGAAAACGGCAACTCTTCACTAAAAATAGAATTTACCACAAAAATGTATTCACCGGTTACTATGAGGTATTCTTTGGGGAAATGGGGGGAATACGATAGTCTTAAGCTTTCGTTTTTTAATCCGGACACAGCGGATCTAAAAATAGAATGCCGTATTCATGATAATGAACATAGAAAACATAACAATGCGTACTCGGACCGGTTTAACCGTTCTTTTGTTTTGGAAAACGGGTGGAATACTTTTGCCATTTCGCTGAATGATTTGCGAAATGCCCCTTCAACCAGGAAAATGAATTTGAATAGGATCAAACAAATTTCATTTTTCAGCATGTCACTTCCCGCGGCAAGAACTGCTTACCTCGATGACATTTTATTAGTAAAAAAGGATTGAAAATCGTGTGAGTATCGAATTTAAAAGAAAGGGGACCTTTCCTGATGTATCTCTCTCCTAAATCCCTTTTATTTATATGAATGAAACAGTTTTTGGAGATCCGATGGAATTTGCTCTCTTGTTTGCTGATTATTTGCCGGTCTGACATATTGGTGGTTCCCAAGCCCAACGCAAAAGGCGATTAGTATCTGCAAGACGATGAATGTAAGCGCAATGGTACGGATGAATTTCGTTCGGTTCAGCAGGTTTTTCTCAAACCAAAATGCCATGGGCAGGCAGGCGGCTGGTAGCGCGATGATAAAGTGCCATCCCTGTACGCCTACGGGTGCGATTAGCGAGACGATTACAAACGATATAAGGAAAGACAGTGAATAGAACCGTATCCAATGCCAGTTATTATTCTTCATGTTTTCATCAGAAACCGGCCCGCGAAAGTATTGCCAGGATGCGATAAACGAGATTATGACAGATGCAATTGCCAATATAGCAAGGACAGTTGACCCAATTGCTAACGTATGGATGAGAGTTGAATTATCCATGTTCATTTCGGTGATATGAGCTACACTGCTGATTCTTTGACCAATGTCCAGGGAGCCCAGGCGGAACCAACAAATGGTTCCCTTGAATAAATTGCCTATTTCCAGTATAACCGGAGGCAGGTTTTCCCATCTGTTTGGCGCTAATCGTGGTAAATCCCCATTCAGGAAAGATAATATAGTTGGGATTAGAGTTAATGAACCAATACACAGGCCCGCTAGGGCTCCAGCCAAATGCAGGCGCACCTTTTTCTTAAATATTAGTATTGCTGTGGAAACCAGAAGTAACATAAAGGATGCGTGTATCTGCATTGTGAGGACGATTGTGGCTACAAGAACGGCGCTTGATAATAGTCTCTTGCGGTAACGAAGTCTGTATGAAGATGCCAGATGAACCGCGGCGGGGAGAAATAAAAACCCCGGTTCCCAGAGAAACCCCGAGTGGTACAACCTCCAGGGGGAAAGCCAATAAATAGCGAGAAAAAAGGCCGTTGATCTCATCCCGAGCCCGTTTATGAGAACCAGGCAGATAATCATTACGGCGACTAAATGTGATATCCCGATTAATAAAGCAGGGGACCTGAAATCGGGCCAGACCTTGAGGGAAGCCCCGGTCAATAGTTGAAGGAAAGAGCCGGGAATCCTGCCGTTTCCACTCATGCCCTTCCCGAAGGACGCAAGTTTGTTACTATCGGCAAATTCCAGCCCTCGTTTCAAAATTATTATTTGGTCTCCATACACCCATTGGCGCGACCAGAGGAAAAATTGTAGCGCGGCGCCGATTATCAGTATAATAAGCATCGCGAGTACAATTCTTTTATTTGAATCTGACTTGCTTAAATCCATGTAATATACCCTCTTTAAACA
>JAGHBT010000070.1 GCA_021160845.1 bacterium
GTTGATACTTTCAGGGGATAGGTCGTTGGATGAGGCAGAGGCCCTTTTATTGTCGATTGAAAGCATTATGTGAATTTTGCTGGACACCGATTCTTTCAGTGTTTCAATCCGGTTATTCCTGATGGTTACTCTGAATTCGCTGGTTTCTGATAGTAGTACTTCGGCGGTATCAGCTCCGTGTGATAGGGCTGTTTCAACCGTTGATTCAGCTATTTTCTTCATTTTGTCCATTATGATTATCCACCTGCTACGAGATTTCACTTCCTCCAACGATGATTTCAGAAACCTTGATAGTTGGAAGACCGACATTTACGGGAACAGTCCGCCCTTTTCCGCATGTCCACCGACCGTCACTGAAAGCGAAATCATTGCCGGTCATTGTGACTTTTGAAAGTACATCAGGCCCGTTTCCTATAAGAGTAAAATTCTTTATCGGAGCGGTTATCTTCCCATCTTCGATAAGATATGCCTCTATGGGAACGAAGACAAAATCGCCACTCGCGGTATCTACCTGTCCGCCACGGAAAGATTTACAGTATATACCCTTTTTTGTGGATTTAAATATTTCTTCGGGGCTGTGTTTACCGCCGACGAGATAAGTTGTAGTCATTCTTGGAATTGGCTGATATTTGTAAGATTGTCTTCTTCCGTTTCCAGTCCTTTTCGCGTTTAGAAACTTGGCGCTTATACGGTCATGCATATATCCCTTGAGAATCCCCTTTTCTATCAATACGGATTGGGACGATATAGTTCCTTCGTCATCGAAGTTAATGCTACCGCGGTCATTTTTTACTATACCGCTGTCTATTACGGTTACAAGTTCACTTGCCACCTTCTCGCCTATTTTATCGGTGTAAGCGGATGTTCTTTTTCTTATGAAATCAGCTTCGAGAGGATGTCCTATTGATTCATGTAGTAATATTCCTGATTCAGCGGGAGCTAATACAAGTTCCATTCGTCCGGCGGGAGCCTGAACCGCGTCAAGGAGAAGAATAGCCTGCCTTGCCGCTTCGTGACCATGATCAGAAGGACTCATTACTGTTTGAAAATAGCTGTTGCCCTTTCGCCCACCCCCGCTTGAAACACCTATTTGACGGTTACCATTGTTCTCAGCTACAACTTGAACGGTAAATCGGAGCATTGGTCTTACATCCTGAAACAATTGTCCTTCACTCGTCGCAATTTGAATTGTGCTGATTCTGTCTACTATGCTTACGGAGGTTTTTAAGATATGCGTATCATATTTTCTTGCGGCTTCTTCCGCCTCTTTTATCAGCGCTATTTTTTCGGCAAGCGCAATATTTGTTACGGAGTCGGACACCGGATAGTGATTTTTGTAATCAACCTTTGAAACATCAACGGGGTTTATCTTTTTTCCGGAATCAGCTATTGCCGCAGCTGTTAAAGCCGCGTGTTTTAATTTGTCGAAGGAGAGTTTTTCAGTGTATGCGTATCCGGTTCCTTCCCCTTTGATAGTACGAATACCAACTCCGAGTGATATCCATTTATTGCTTTCACTAATTATTCCTTCTTCCATAACGATCTGGTTCTGAATTGTATATTCGCAGTATATATCGCTATATTCACCACCCTTCGAGAGGGCAAATGACATGATTTTTCCAATTGTGGAATTATCAAGGTGGAAGTGGTCTTCATAAGATAGCAATTGTCGGCTCCTGTTATTCCATTTTCCGTTCCTAATGGTATTTTAACTTACTTTGTTGTTAAAGAAAATGACTCCTGCTATAATACGAGGAAATGGGAATTTTGAAAAGGATTTATTGTGAGGAGCGAAAATAAAAAAGTTTTGTTATTGGTGTATGTTTTCCTGATAGCCCTTCCTCTTGTTGCCGCCGGATTTGAAAGCGGGAGTTAGATTCAACTTGCTGTTTAAGTATTCAGCCACTTCATTGACAGCTTGCGATTATGTGATGCACAGTCCCTAAGATACAGATTAATAAGCGTCTGATACTTGATTCCCGTTTCTGCAGCCATGACCTTAAAATAGTTGATAGTAAGGTCATCCAGGCGAATTGTAATCTGCTTCTTCAATTTTGCGGCGTATGGGTTCTTCTTTCCCTTGCTGAAATCATATTCTTTTCTCATTTTTTCCACCTTTGCTCATATTGTCTCCGCTCAAATTTCGAAGCTTTACGAGCTGAAATGATCCTGACGTCCTCATTCTGTTTCCTATAACAGTGGCACAACATAACCCATTCCTTCATTTGCAAAAGTTGCCTGATAATCGGTTGAGCTCAACACCGATCCCGGCGGCGCTTCCCGCCGCTACTACCACCTGATAATCGCGATAAAACATATTTTGTTTTTTTCCCAGCAGTTTGCGCATAGCGGATTCTTCGGGGACAATCCGGTATGGCGGCTTGCCGGGTTTTTTGATTGGGTACTGCTGTGCCACGCGCGCTTTAACATCCACCGCAGTGTAGCCAATTTTTAGCAATCCCCTATATTGCTGATTGGTGCCTGCATATGCGTAGATGGTGGGCCGTGATTCGGGGCGCGGGGGGAAAAACTTATCAGGGTTCATCTGTATTATCCCTTTTCTTGATTTGCTTCCTTGAGCTTACTGGAGGCAGAAAGTTGTCGCCTGTCACCACGTTCCTACCGGTTTTCTGCTCCAATTCAAGCCGTGCTTTCTTTGATATATTTCCACCTTTTTTCCCAGCTTCGGCATTTTCTGCTATCCCCGTCGCCGTGACGCTTTCGGCAATCTGTCGGGTTGACAGTTCGGCGAGTGCAGTAAAAATAAGCTCTGCCTCATTCATGTGGTCACGCAGATTTTGAGTCTTAAGACCCTTAATCTTTTTGTGCTTTTTCACCGAGATACCGCTCCATTCCCGATGAATGATATTGGTCAAAATCGCGTATTCGTCCTCGCCCTCTATCTCATGATCTTTCCAGTAGTCGGTGAGCTTGTTGCGTGTTTCATGTCCCATCATCCGCTGCTGAATCCACTTATCGCTTCGACCATGCTGTTGCCAATATTCCCGGGCACGATCAAGCGAGCGCGCCGGATCAGTCATGTCCTGGATGCGTTCGTAGCCGACCTTTGCGAGCCAGAGCTTAAAGGGTTCGGCTTTGGGGCTGGGAACAGATTGAATCAGGCGCAACAGTGTTTCAGGTGAAGCGACATCGGTAAAACGCATTTTTCCATCAATTGCTTTCATTTTCAACCGGTCACAATTTGTGACCACTTCACTTCCTTCCTTTTTAAGTCTGTTTTTAAGGGTAGTCCAGTATGTTTTGGCTTTTTTATAATCTTTTTGTTCAGTTAGCACCGCAATAATATCAATAACCGAAAAATGCCATATTTCGGATTTCTCGTCATAAATTCTGCGGATCTTGAAATTTTCAAAAGCAACAAGTGCATCTTCCTTATTCATTTTCCACCCTTATCGGGATCACCAGCATGCTCATGTCCAGAACGCGATGAAATAACTTTCCACTTATCAATCATTTTTACACCAGTTGTTATTTCTTTTCGGTTATAATTTCCTTCCCCTTTTTGCCAGTGCAAGGTAATGTTACCTGTTTTTTTGCGGTTTAACATAAGTTCGTAACCCAAAAGGCTTATACGAAGAGACTTGTTCACACATACGTTGCTCATTTTTAGCAAGTACTTTCCTGACGATTGGTATCGCTTTACTATGCCTAATGAAAGTCACAAATTCATTTGTATAATCCTAAGGCATTAATTCTAATATCATTCTAATCACCATAAACCAAAACACTTAACATGTCCACACTTTTATAAACATTTACATATACTGCAGTTGCTTCGCTGTATAGTTATATAACATTACAATCCTTCCAAGGGGCTTCTTACTCCCTTACCGCCTCTATTGAGTACATGAGTGTACTTACATCTCCGGTTATCCTGTATTTTTCTTTATAACGGCGCTTCAATGTGCTTTATTGTCAAAAAAAATAACTAATGGTATAATGCGGGGAAAAATGGTTTTGAAAAGGATTTATTGTGGAGAGTAAGAAAGACAGGCTTTTGTTATTAGTGCTTACCCTGACAGTAATTCCGATTGTCGCTGCTTCATTTGAAACCAGTAAGTCGCAGGATGGCTGCATCCTTTGTGATCTCGCGGAAAAAGTAAGTATTGAAGAACTCGAAACCAGAATAAGGGAACTGAGCGGCGATAAAGAAATTGATATTGGAGATGGCCCGGTTAGAATTAAGACCAGATATACCTATTCGGATCAGAAACTTCTGGCCTTGGAGTATTTAAGGCGGGAAGTGGCGGATTATGGATATGAAACTGAAGTACAGTCCTTTCTGTTGAAGACATTCAGGAAGGATATTTTCGGGCTGGCTGTTTCCGTAGGGAGAGATACTCTATGGGTGGGAACAGTTGACGGCCGTGTCTATAGGTCGGTTTATGAGCGGGATTGGACGCGGTTTAGCAAATGCGCATTTATTGATAGTATTGAGATTTATTCCCTGAAAGCCGGGCCTGACGGCAGATTGTGGGCGGGATGCGGTTTTCAGCGAGAACCTCAAGGGGGTTTGTATTTTTCTGACGATGGGGGTGTGAATTGGAAAAAGAAAATAGATGGACTTGATATTTATTCTGTTCGTTCAATTTCTTTCGCGAGCGACCAATCGGGAATAGCTGTCGGGCAAACGGGGACATTGCTCTTGACCTCCAATGGAGGGGAGGACTGGATTATTAAAGATCCATCTATTTTTGTATGGAGAGATCTTAATGACTCGGCTCTGGGTGGAAGTGTTTACTGGGTGGCAGCGGAAAGAGGCGGATTATACTGGAGCGATGATTATGGAACAAGCTGGAGTGATACGATATTCACTAATCCTTCTCTTAATAGTGTGGCCTTTTCAGATTCGCTTCATGGGATTATAGCAGCGGATGGATCTGTCTTTTATACCTTTAACGCGGGGAGAGATTGGAGCGAAGTTGTACTTGGAGTAAATCTTACTGGCGTGGATACGGGGAGTTCTTCAATTGCCGCCGTTTGCAGTGATGAGGGGGATATATATGTAACTAATGATGGGGGGATAAGCTGGACAAAGCTGTCTACAGAGTGTGCGGGTACAGGGGAGAAGGAAGACCTGGTTTTTTTGGGGGAGAATCACTTTTTGACTATCGGTGAAGATACTGTAAGAAATATTGTAATTGAGGATGATAATTCCTATAGCCGCGGGACAGAAGCCCTTGCGGATTCTATAATTGGTAAAAACCTTATCTTCAGGAAAGAAGGAATGTTTTTGCCTGAACAGAGAGTTGTGCTCTGTGCTCATTATGATTCATACAATTGGAAGGACCCCTATAATATTGCTCCCGGCGCGGATGA
>JAGHBT010000095.1 GCA_021160845.1 bacterium
ATGAGATTTCACATTACCTTAAAGAAGTATATCATCTTGTCCTTACTTCTTGTTATGGTTTTACTTGGAGCATTGTTACCACTACTTGGAAAAACCGTAAACAACACAATAGTTGAATATGTGGATATATCGACTCAGGAACGGCAAAAGAATATTGCATTCACGATGAACTCATATTTTGACAGCAAAATAAATATACTAAAGATGGCCGCCCCGGACTACCTCACAGAAGAACTGCTTGAAGATGGCCAAAACGCCGGAGAAAACCTGGAAAAACACCTTGAAACAATAATCGAAACTGATGACGTAGAAACCGTATTCGTCGGAACAAAGAATAACCAGTTTATCATAGCAGGCAAACAGATCCAATCCCTCGGCGGGGAATATTTTTTTTCATCTCCATGGTACACCCAAGCAAAGGGGAAAGCAACCCCTGTATGGTCATCCATACAGGCGGGATATCAGGAAAACAAAAAAACCGTAACTATTTCCAGAGCAATTACCAACAAAGCAGGATATTTTGTCGGAGTAGCCGGTTTGGTAATCAATCTTGACGCACTGGATAAATATTGCGGGGATCTTGAAAAACAGTTACGTGCCAGCTTTACAATTTGCGGCCCTGAAGGCTTGGTTATCTACCCCCGCCCTGAAGGAGACAAAAATTCCGAACTTTCAAAAACAAGCGATCTAAAAAACATTGAATGGCCAGAATGCCCTCAGCTTAAAACCAACAAACACAACCGCGTTACTGCCATGGGGGAAAAGCTTAAAAATCATCCGCTATCTCTTCATTTAAACTATCCACATGATTACCCTAAATCCGCCTTGCAAAGTTTTTACGCTTTAGCCTGCATAATTATTATATTTCTGGCTCTCTATCTTTTTATCGTCACGAGGGTAATATATTTAAATACAAATTGGATAATAAAAGCAATTCAACAACTGGCTGAAAAAATCCGGATGAAGGATTTTTCTCCGATGCACATAGAGAATATTCTAAAGAAAAGAAAAAAACATTTAAGCCTTTTTGATATCGATGAATATAAATCCATTATAACAAGCTTTTCAACAATCGTTTTTTCCATGCGATCTACACTAGAAATTTTTCAGAATATGTCAACACAACTGAGTGAAAACTCAATTCTTCATGTAGAGGAAATGGGGGGTCTAAGAAAGGAAATTCAGTTTCAGACCTCGAACATTAAAAAAATAAATAATTCAACCGACAACCTGCTTGAATCGATAAATAATGTATCAACATATACCGATCAGGGAACATCCTCCCTCAGAGAAATAGGCCTATCTGTGGAAAAGGGGAAAGACGCTATTACAAAGGTTGTTTACTCTATGGATAATATCAGGAAAAGTGAACTCGAAATAGCTAACTATCTGGAAACAATAAAGGGGATAGCGGATCAGACGAATCTCCTTTCCTTCAACGCGAGTATCGAAGCTTCACGCGCGGGAGTACACGGAAAAGGGTTTGCCGTTGTAGCGGAGGAAATTAGGAAACTGGCGGAGCGATCAACAATGCTCTCCAAGGAAATAGCAGTTGTTTTCGAAGAAACTACAAATATTGCTGAAAATGGATCAGAACTCGCCTCTTCACTTCAAAAGGATTTTTCTGGAATGACCGTCACAATCAACAATGTCCTTGAAATAGTCACTTCTATCTTTGAAAACACAGACTTTGAGAAAACAGAAGGAGACAATGTTAATGCCGCTCTTAAGTCACTCGGGGAATCAATGAAGAATCTGTCGGAAAATTCAGAAATCCTTGACGCTAAAAACCAGTCTATCGCTTCAATCTCACAAGATATCACCGCTATTCTTAAAGAATTCAAAACAGAATGAAGCATCTTTGAACATCGCAATCTCCACCCCTGAGCTTCCATCGAGAGACACTGTTAATTCATTTTAAAAAAAGAAATTCATGCTGTTTTATTTTTCAGTTTAGTCTTTTTCTTTCTGCGATTGTAGTTTCTGGCAAGTTCCATAAATATTTCCAGATCATTTTCAAGATTAGTGGTTGTTCCGTCAAAATAGAATGTCCTTATAGGGATATTATCATGGTCACTGCTGATTAAAGGATAAACCGCTTCGGAAATTACCCCATTCATGCATGTAAATGGGCTAATATCGATAATGCCATCAACCCCCTTATCATACAAGTATATGGCTTTCCCAACACTAAGAGTCATCTCTCCTTTTGAACCTCGCGTCGGTAAATAAGGCTCGCTGCGTTTCAGTATCTCACTCGCACTATGAGGTTCTTCAAGCCCCACAAACTCCCCTTCCAACGGGGCCAGAAGCCTTTTTTCATACCTTCGCTGTACATATTCCGCTATCGCCAGCTTTGCCATATCCATTGAGAACACAGAGTTATAGAGATCTATCTTGTCCCTTTCTTCTGCATTTGTATACCAAATCCATTCCGATATATCCGACAGCCAGGCTTGCCCCCCCAAACCTTCCAGTTTTCGAATTAAATCCTGATTGCTGAAAGTACTGAGGCGACAAAATATTTCGCCAACAACACCAATCAGCAACACATCTTTCCCCCAATCCACAGAAACCGCTCTAAATCTTGCTCGCGCCCTTTCCATAGAAAGAGCAAGCGCGTTCAGTTTCTCCTTAATTGGAATATCCCTGTTCTCAAGAACCTCGCAAAAATCGTCAAGCGATTCTCCATGAACCTTGTCGGTAGCCCCGGGTTTATTTTCGTACGGACGGTATTTATGAAGCATCTTTCTTAAAGCATCGCTTCCCACAATCCCCAGCCATCCCAACTTCACAAAGGATCCCAACAAGTCCCCAAGCTCCCTGTAACCATCTTTGCTTGAAGGAGAAAGAATCATTAAATCGTCATATCCCATATCACTAAAAACAAAATTCATAAATGGAGCATACTGCCCCAAACGGCACGGACCTTCCGAAGTGGGCATAAAAAACGCTGCCTTCGATTGGTCAAACCCGGGTCTCTCTGTAATTTTCAGGAAATTGCCGAGGGTAACCCTCGCGGGAAGACACTCCTCCCCGCTTGTGTGTTTGGAAGCAAGTTCAAGAGTCTTTTCGTCCCCCCCGGGAACCGGTTCAGCGTCTATCCCGAGATATTTGAATGCTGACGCAAAGGCTCTTGACGCTCCGTAGGACATTCTTGGGATATAGACCGTTCTATCCTTGAGAGAGATCTTTTTCTCGCCCACCATCTAAGTACTCCTTTACTGTCGAGATAAGCCTCACACCGAGTCATAATACCGGCGTCGTTACCATGCGAATCGAATTGCAGTGTGAGAAATGGTTTCGATGTAATATGTTTCACATACGTCTTAATATACGAATCCGGACCGCACTTGAAATTGGTTATATACATCATGTGTAGATTCTTTTTACCATCCACATAGCGCGCCGCCTGCAAAATAGCGCGGCCATAGTTCCAAAACATATTATATCCGACATCCGTAACGTCGATCCCTTCCAGCGGAAGAAAAGAAAATGGGATAACATTTATTCCGTAATAATCCCTGATTTTCCCGGGGACTCCCATATTTGCCTCGGAATCCATTATATTATACGGCCGACCCACCAATACAATCCCCAATTCGTCACTCTTGCTGAGAATATCAAGGGCGTTGCTGCCGGCAAGGGAAAGTTCACGGCGAAACAGCATTTGAGCTGTAAACGCCAGCTTTACGGCCTCCTTGTGCCTCGCTCGCTTCACCCCAAAGGGTTTCGCGAATTTCCACAGCTCTTTCTCAACAAATGCGTTCCCCGCGCGGAAATGAACAGTTGGGTCCGCGATAAGGCCACGCCTTCCCTTGAAAGCCGGGGTACTTCGAAGAACAAAGGGTAATGTCTGTCCCCACGGACAAATGTAGGACTTAATTTCCGGTGTATCTGTTTCTACATCAATGACATTGGGCACTAAAATAGAATCCGGTTCCTCCTGTAGAAGGGACATCACATGACCGTGAGCAATTTGAATTGGAAAGCAAGGGTCGGCTACGGTAGAACTCATTCCCATATGAACAATGTCCCGGTTAGTATCGGTACTGGTTATCAGTTCAAAACCCATTATCCTGATATAGGCGCTCCAGAAGGGAAATCTGTCATAATAATACATAGCCCTTGGTAACCCGATCCTTGGAGCTTTCCCCTTCGCTTTCCAGGAACAATCAATGTCTCTGCCGATCTCTTTACTAACCGCCGCCACAGCATCCCTGGTCAATAGTTCCTGGTAAAGAGACAACATATCCGGAATAACCGCTTTCTTTGAGCCCTCGGCTCGCTTGCGGAAGCGGCTGCATTTGTCTCCCCAGTAAGTACGTTCACCTTCAACTTTAAATTCCTGGATATTACAATAATTCGTACATCCTTTGCATATAAACTCCCTCAGGCTGTAATCTATTGCATTTATGTCATAACCCCTAAATGTTGTTTTCAAATCAAGCGCTTGAACTTTCTCTTTCGCGAGCATCGCGGATCCTATGGCCCCGATTACACCATTGTGCGGAGGCACTATTATTTCCTTACCAAGTACCTCGCTGAAAGCCGCGGCGACTGAGTCATTATATGCCGTTCCACCCTGAAAGAAGATTGTATTCCCTATCTTTCTTCCTCTTACAACCCGATTGAGGTAATTCTGAACAACGGAATAAGCAAGCCCTGCAATAACATCATTTTTCAAAGCGCCCCGTTTCAAATATGAAGTAACATCCTTCTCCATATATACAGTACATCTTTCCCCCATCCTCAAGGGATGCTCGGACGCGAAAGCCCTTTGAGCAAACTCATCTATTATCCGAATATCGAGTTTTTCCGCCTGTTCCTCCAGAAATGATCCGGTCCCGGCCGCGCAGGCATCATTCATAGTGAAATCGATTACTATACCATCTTCTATGGATATAAATTTCGAATCTTGTCCGCCTATCTCAAAGATCGTATCAACCTTCTTATCCAAAAGGCGCTTCCCAACAAATGAAGCCCCCGTTTTGTGCGCAGTAATCTCATCATTGATCGTATCGGCGCCAACTAGTTTGCCTATCAATTCCCTTCCAGACCCAGTCGTTCCAACCCCGCGAATATCCACTTTGTCTGCCAACTCTCTCTGCATCTCTTTAAGACCCTCATCTACAACCTCTATCGGCCTGGCCCTGGTACGAAGATAGATTTCTTTAATAACTGATCCATCACTATCTATAAGAACAAGGTTAGTGCTTACAGATCCGACATCTATTCCTAAAAAAGCGGGGACAACACCCTTGTCAGCAAATGAGTATATATCAATTTTGTCACGCATAAACCGAACACGTTCCCGGGAAAGTTTCGGTAAGGAAGGGAAAGAGGTCTCGCTCTTACTTGAATGCAGTTCAAGGGTTTCGCGTATAAGGTCTACAGAACCGTTTGAATAATTACGACCCAGAAGAGCGGCTCCTATAGCTCCAAGATGAACACATTCATCCGGAACAAAGAAATCATCCTCATCGAGCTCGAAGACTTCTCTTATCGCTCTGGCAACACCGGCATTAAGTGCGACTCCTCCAACAAATGCCGTTTTGCCGCTTACATCCTTCCCTTTAGCGATATTGCTTTTGAAATTTCTCGCTACCGCTTCAGATAACCCTTTTAAAATCTCATTGGGCTTATACCCCTTCTGCTGCGCGTGTATCATATCGGATTTCGCAAAAACGCTGCACCGTCCCGCTATTTTAGGCGAACGCGCCGTCTTCATTACGACATCTCCGACCTTTGCGATATCAAACTGCAATCTGTTTGCCTGTTGATCCATAAAAGATCCCGTACCCGCTGCGCAATCCCCGTTTGTTTCATAATCCTCTATACCGGCAACGCCATCTACCTCCGAAACCTTGATATACTTGGAATTTTCCCCGCCCATCTCGAATATGTTAACTATATCGGGATAAAAAGTCGCGATTCCTTTTGTAACAGTCTTAAATTCATTTTCAACGGGAATATTCAGTTTTTTCCCGATAACACCACTTGAAGAACCAGTAATAACGATGCTCTCGAGATTCTCCCATCCGACAAGGTCGGAAACCTCCAAGATAGTTTCCTTAACAGCAGCAAGGGGGCTACCCTGCACTCTGCGGTACTTTGAAATGGCAAAGACGGTGTCTGAGTTTCCGGAAATTTCGCTGATTTTTTCTATTCCACTATTCCGGACAACGGCTAGTTTTCTTACCTGCTCTTTCGGTCCTGCAATCACCCATTTTACGCTTACAGTTCCAATATCAATGCCAAATATTAAAGGTGCCATCTTTCCCCCATATCTTAACCTTGAATAGTATTTAATGGGCATACCCATTAAAACAGATATCCAGTGTACTATTTTTTATCAAACTTTGCAAGAAATTATCTAAAGTACCTTTGTGATTATGCGAAATAAGATGATGTAACCGAAATTATAAT
>JAGHBT010000253.1 GCA_021160845.1 bacterium
CCTTAAATACTACGTTTTTTTGTCTTGACAATGGGGTACACTTCACCAGGTTATTGGTTACCCCCAGATACATAACTTTATTGTTCCAATTTGTGAGCAGATACACATAATATGTCACAGTCATGGGCATTTAAGATTTCTCCCTTCGGTCGAAATGACAATATGGGCGTGAACGCTTACAAATATTGTATGCATTCACTGAACGTCGAAATTGGAAAATAGAAATTGGAAATTGGAAATTTTCTCCTCCGGTGTTCTTATTTCTCAACTATTTAAAAGGACCTGTCGATAAGAGAAAAAAGTTCTGCGATTGAGTATCGCGGAATGAGCTAGGCAAATGAATTGTGGGCTTGACAATCATCCCGGCAACTTTGCAGCATTCATAATAAACCAATCCACAAAAAGGACACAGATGTAATGAATTTAAGTGCTCAACAGGGACTTTGTTTCTCCAAGATATTCATGATGGAAGGATTTTCAAAATCCAGAAAGAGCAGGAGTATTATATTACTTTTTGCAATATTTGTATGTGTTGCAGGAGGTTATTACTTTAATTTTGTTACGAAAGTAGAAATTGATTATGCCGATTTTTACTCAGCTCAAGAGTTTAATACCATCCTTAATTATTTCAGCTTACAGATTCTATATACCAACATATTCTATATCCCAATCATACTGACAGCTATATGGTATCGAAAAATGATCATACCGCTGGCAGTTTTTTTAGGTTGTTTTCATATATATTTAACATATTCTGCTCTTGGAACTCTTATAGTAGGGACCATTGAGAGGGCGGGAATTTTCATATTATTAGCTTATGTTATCGCACTTATCAGCGAGGGAAAAGACAAAGAAGAAAGGAAGGTGCAAAAATCCGAGGAAAGATATCGTTCTCTCGTGGAATCTACAAGTGATTTAATCTACATAGTAGATAAAGAGTGTAAGTATCTCTTTGTAAACAATATGTTGTTGTCTCAATTTGACCTATTAAGGAGCCAAGTTTTGGGCAAGACATTTGACGCATTTCATACGACAGAAGAAACGAAAAATTTTGCCAAGAATGTAAATAGAGTTTTTGAAACTGGTACAACCACAGACTATGAATCTTACAACAAGAAATATGATAACTGGGTTATAAAAACGCTCGGTCCAATTAAAGAACCTGATACTAAGAATGTAATAGCTGTTTCTGTAATATCAAAAAATATTACTGAGCGTAAGAAAGCAGAAGAGGATTTAAAAAAGGCCTATTATGAACTCAAAGAGGCCCAAAATCAGTTAATACAGAATGAAAAAATGGCAGCTATAGGACGTTTGACATCTGGAATTGCTCATCAAATTAGAAATCCCCTGGGAATTATTTTGATGGGTATAGAGTATCTTGATAATACTTTGTCGGAAAAAGATGAACAATGCGCGGGATCTATTAAAATCATAAAACAGGCTGCAGGTAGGGCAAACAAAATTATTGTTGATATTCTGCAATTTTCAAGAAAGACCGAACTTAAATTTGAATCTGTAGATATTTGTAAATTGTTAGATGACACAATAAATTTGGTTGAGCATAGTGAGAATTTGAAAAATATAAAAATAGACCGAAATTATCCAAAAGAACCGGTAAAATGTATAGCTGATAAGAACATGCTTCAGCAAGTAGTTCTTAATTTATTAAACAATGCCGGCGATGCCATACAAGAGGGAGACAAGATTAGGGTAAATGTCTTTTATGAGGCAGCATCGAAGCCAGGCAAGAGAGTGGGCAAGAGAGGGGATGATTATTTTAAGATAGGTGATAAGATGGCTGTGATTGAAATTGAGGATACCGGCGAAGGCATTCCGGAGGATGCTGTACCGAAAATATTTGAGCCTTTTTTTACTACAAAGGAAGCAGAAAAGGGGACGGGTCTTGGTCTCAGCTTGGCACATTTAATTATAGATCGGCACAAGGGATCTATTGAAGTAGAAAGCGAGGTAAATAAAGGGACAAAGTTTACTATTAATCTGCAACCAGGCAACAATCAGGGCAAAAGGGAATAATATGGCGGAAAAGAAGAAGATACTATTAATTGATGATGAAGAAGATTTATGTTTTTTTTTGAAAGCCAATTTAGAGAATACCGGAGAGTTTGATGTGCTGGTAAGTAACACTGGTGATACAGGTATTAAATTGGCTCAAAAAGAAAAGCCGGATCTAATTTTTTTGGATATACTTATGCCTAAGATGTCAGGTGATGAAGTTGCCGAAATCCTTCTGGATAATCCTGCGACAAACAAGATCCCCATTATATTTCTCACTGCAATGGTTACTAAGGAAGAAATTGGGGATGTTGCGTTGAAAAAAAGGGGGGGGCGATACTTTATAGCTAAGCCAATAACCACCAAAGAACTTGTAGGTGCTATTAAAAAGGTGTTGGGAATATAAGTGCCCTTCGGGCGAGCTGTTAATTGAGCTGTTGAGCTTTATCAGCTTAAGAAGATTGAAAGCATAGTCTTTTCAAGTTCAAAATCCTGCCGGCTCCGGCGATTGTTGTACCATAG
>JAGHBT010000105.1 GCA_021160845.1 bacterium
CTTCTTTATCATGTGGATAATGAAACCCCCGGGCTTCTGCGGCTCAAAATCTACGGAGGGAAGCTGAACACTCTGAAGATTTCCGCTACAGATGGAAAGGGTCTCTTCAAGCGCGTCAGAGCTGAGCAGGCCGAGTATGACGCTTATCTGTTTTTTGAGGTTGAACAGAACGCGAGGCGTTTCCGTGTCGAATTCATGGGGTCTGCGCACGAGGATTCCAATGAGAGAAAACTCGTTATTTTTCTGGAAAAGGGGGAACTGCCGGAGATTCCTGATGCTGATTTTGCCGGCAGAAAGATGGTTGAAATTCTGAGGGAATCTGCCGGGGAATACAAAAATGTGGAAATTAGAAAAGTTATAATTGACCCCGGGCACGGGGGGGCTGACTGTGGAAGAATTAGTGAATCCGGGGTCGAGGAGAAGCAAGTGAACCTCGAAATATCCAAGATGTTGAAACAAATGCTTATTGAGAGATTAGGGGTTGAGGTTGTTTTAACAAGGAGAACAGACAAACTTATTTCTCTCGATAGAAGGGGTGAAATAGCAAATATTCAAAAAGGTGATATTTTTATAAGTATTCATTGCAATGGGTGGGTTCACCAGGATGCCGGAGGATTTGAGACATTTTTCCTGGCCCCCGCCCGGAACGACGAGGAGAACCACCAGGCGAGACAGGAAAACTCTTCGATTAAGTTTGAGAACCCGGAGCATGATCCTGAAAAGCTTGAAGAACTTGATTTTATCCTTTGGGATATGGTTCAAAACGAGTTTATAAATGAGAGCAGCGATTTGGCTGAAATCATTCAGAAATCCCTGGATGATAAGGTGAATATCAGGAACAGGGGTGTAAGGCAAGCCGGGCTGAGGGTGCTTCGAGGTTTAAAAATGCCCGCTGTCCTTGTAGAAGTAGCTTTTCTTTCAAATCCGCGTGAAGAAAAATTACTTCTTAATAATCAATTCAGAAGAAAAGTATGTGAAGGGATTGTTGAAGCCGTTAGAAAGTTTGGAGCGAAAGGAATAACAGCGGAGGGCAGGTAGCCTTTGATCTTAGTGGTAAACAGAGAGGGCTCGCTAACGGTGTGGTATAACAGTTTGTTGAAACGGCAGGTATAAAAAGTGATAAAAGACGATCTTGGGCGAAAAATTATGACTGTTCTGCTGGCCTTTTTTATAATAATTGTGGGAATAATGATAATTTACCGGTGGATTGACTTAAAGGAAAAAGAAGAGGGACCTCGAGTTGTAAAGGAAGTGCCTGGTGAGATAAGGACATTAACCCTATTCTTTGCGAACAGTACTGCCGACGGTCTCCTTTCGGAAACGAGAGATATTACGAGTGAGGGTGGATTGGAAAACGAGGTAAAACAGGCAATTGTCGCGCTTTTAGCTGGGCCTGAAGATAAAGATAAGGTTTCAGCCATTCCTAATGGAACCGAAATTTCCAGCGTGTTCTGGGCTGAAAATAAGGAGACAATTTACCTGGATTTCAGCGAGGCGCTGGTTTCAAATCATATGGGGGGGAGTGCCGGAGAATATTATACGATAAAAACGATTCTTAAAACTGTCGGGGTGAATTTCCCGCAGGTAGCAAAGGTGCAGTTTCTCGTTAGTGGATATCCTGTCAACACGATTGCTGGACATTACAAGGTGGACAGCCCTTTAAGTGTGAAGGGGTGGCGCTAGAAAACAAGTAAAACAGCAATTATTTATTACAATGAATAAAAATAACATTTCAATTTGTTGGAGAAGAGTAGGTAAGAATGGACGATAATAGGCAAAGGGGAATAGGGGTGTTCGATTCAGGGATCGGGGGCCTTACTGTAGTACGCGCGTTGATGGAAAGACTGCCGGAGGAAAATATTGTTTATTTTGGAGACAGCGCGAGAGTTCCGTATGGAACAAAAAGCCCTGAAACGGTGCTGGGGTTTGCCAGGGAAAACCTGGAATTTTTAAAATCGAGAAATATTAAATTGGTAGTTGTCGCGTGCAATACAGTTTCAGCCGTGGCTCTTCCTATTCTGAAAGCCGAAGAAAAGATGCCGGTTACGGGGGTTCTTCTCCCGGGGGCATTGGCCGCGTCAAAAACAACCAAAAGTGGGAAGGTGGCTGTTATTGGTACTACCGCAACGATTCATTCAGGGGCGTATGAAAAAGCCTTGTTAGCGATAAATCCTGATTTAGAAATATTCAGCCAGGCCTGTCCCCTTTTTGTCTCGCTTGCCGAGGAGGGTTGGTTGGACAACGAAGTAGCCCGGCTTGTAGCAAGGGAGTATCTCGAACCTGTGGTTAAGTTTGGAGTGGACACCCTTGTTCTGGGTTGTACGCATTACCCTTTACTTAAGGGAGTAATCTCGGAAGTAATGGGCGAAGGAGTTAAACTGGTGGATTCCGCGAATGAGTGCGCCATTGAAGTTGAAAAGATTCTTGAAGAAAAGAACTTAAGAAAATTGGCGGGTGATGCTGGAGGAATAAAGGTGTTTATGAGTGATGTGCCTTACAAATTCAGAGAGATCGGCGAAAGATTTCTAGGGAGATCTCTTGGCGAAGTAACAAAGATTCGGGGTTAAAAAAGGAAGAGGATTAGATGGCAAGGAATGACGGAAGAACAAGAAGAGATCAACTCAGACCCATAAAATTTAAGAGGAATTATATCAAAAGCGCCGAAAGCTCGGTACTTGTTGAAATGGGGAATACCCGTGTAATATGCGTGGCATCTGTTGAAGACAGGGTTCCTCCTTTTCTGCGTGGAACTGGGCAGGGTTGGATTACGGCTGAATACGCGATGCTCCCCAGGTCGAGTCCGGTTAGGATAGTAAGGGAGTCGAAAACAATGCGTCTTAAAGGAAGAACTCAGGAGATTCAGCGTTTGATCGGAAGATCCCTCAGAGCCGCGGTGGATCTTAAAAAGATAGGGCCGAGAACAATAATTGTTGATTGTGATGTAATTGAAGCGGATGGCGGAACAAGGACAGCTTCTATTAACGGAGGGTTTGTCGCGCTTGCAGGACTGTTAAAGAGACTCAAACTCGCCGCGAGCTCGATAGAGAGTTTTATCGGATCTGTAAGTGTAGGTATTATGGGCGGCAAGATCTATCTCGATCTTGATTATTCGGAGGATGTAAGCGCTGATGTGGATATGAATATCGTAATGAATGAATATGGTAAATTTATTGAGATACAAGGGACAGCGGAAGAAAACTCATTCAGCGAGGAGCAATTATCTTCTCTGGTAAAATCGGCGGGGAAGGGTATTAAAAGAATAATTAATGAGGAGAAAAAGAGTTTGGGGCTGCTATGAAGCTGGTTTTGGCTACAAGGAACAGTGGGAAGATTGCCGAAATAAAAGGAATTCTGTCGGATCTTGATATCGAAATTCTGAGTGTTGAGGATTTTGACAATTTTCCCGACCCGGAGGAAACAGGTAAGACATTTCTGGAGAACGCCCTGATAAAAGCGAAGGCGGTTTATAAGCAAACGTCTGTCCCCGCTCTGGCGGATGACTCCGGGTTAGAAGTGGATTTTCTCGGTGGGGGTCCGGGAATTATGTCCGCGAGGTACGGAGGAGGGAATTTAAACGACAGCGAGAAATACATTAAATTGCTTGGAGAAATGAGGGGTGTTCCCGAAAAAGAAAGGGGCGCCCGTTTCAGGTGTGTTATGGCCCTCTATCCTTTACCGGATTTTGTCGGCTCCGGCGGAAATGACAGTTTTCCGGAGTTGGTTCTTCCCTACATAGAAGAGGTTAAGTCGGGGACTGGGGATTACGGGACAGGTGCTTCTTCTAAACGAAAAAAGGAAAATGTACCAAAAGCATTTGTCACAGAGGGGTTTGTCTATGGAAGAATATCGGAGAAGCCGATGGGCGAAGAAGGTTTTGGGTACGATCCTGTCTTTTACATTCCCGAAGCGGGGATGACGGTCGCGCAGATGAGCCGGGAGGAAAAAAATAGAATCAGCCATCGCTACCGAGCCCTTGTGGAGATGAAAAATCTCCTTGTACACTACTTCGCGCTCGATGTGAAAAAGGATTAGTCTTTCGGTTTTATACTGTGATGTGTTATTCTAGCTGGAGTACAATAGCAAGAGAGCTTATACCGGAATAAAAGTGTGGATATTATTAATCTGACATGGAGGATATGATTTGCTCGAGCTTAAAAATGTTGTAAAGAACTTTGATAATATAAAGGCCGTGGATGGTCTTTCCATGATGATTGAGCCCGGCGGCATTTACGGCCTTCTCGGACCTAACGGGGCCGGAAAATCGACAACGATAAGAATGATTATGGGAATAATCCAGCCGGATGATGGCGAGATCATGCTTTTTGATGAGCCCTTCAATGAAAAGGCAAAGGAAAAAATAGGGTACCTCCCGGAAGAGCGTGGACTTTACAGAAGGATGAAGGTTCTGGATCATCTTGTCTTCCTGGGTGAGATAAAAGGGATTAAGGCGGATGTTGCCCGTAAAAGAGCGATGGAATGGCTCGAAAGGGTTGATTTAAAGGATTGGGCTGACAAGAATGTTGACGCTCTCTCAAAGGGTATGCAGCAGAAGGTTCAGTTCATTTCGACAATCCTTCATGATCCCGAACTTGTTATCCTGGACGAACCGTTCACGGGGCTTGACCCGATAAATACGCAGTTTCTAAAGGATATTGTGGTTGATATGAAGGACCACGGCAAAACTATTATTCTATCGACACACCTTATGGATCAGGTTGAAAAATTGTGTGAAAAAATTTGCTTGATAAATAAAGGCAAAAAAGTGCTCGAGGGCAACCTTTCCGATATCAAGCTTGATTTCAGCAGGAATGTTATTTCGCTGGGGTTCTCAGGAGATATATCAGCTCTCGAAAACCATCCGGAAGTTGAGAAAGTTAGAAGTTTCGGGCAGGATATTTCGATTACCATAAAAGAGGGCGCCGATACTGACAGTATCCTTAGGACAGCTATTGATAATGGGAAAGTGGACAGATTCGAGATAGGGGAGATGTCACTTCACGATATATTTATTGCCAAAGTGAAGGAAGAAGGAAGTGAGGTGGAAGATGAAATTATTAAAAATAGCTAAAAGAGAATATCTCCAGAGGGTAAAGAGAAAGAGTTTTCTGATCGGCACGATACTCGGCCCTGTACTAATGGGCGTAATGATTATAACTCCTGCTCTTATTATGAGTCGTGGCGGTCAGAGGCAGACCCGGCTGGCAATTGCCGATATGTCAGGCTCTATCTACAGTGAATTAAATGCCGGTCTTGTCGACACACTGGCCGATGGTTCTATGATGTTTAGTCTTACACAGTTGAAAGTGGGGAGTCAGAATGAATTTGAGGCTCTCAAGAGTGGCCTCAACTTTCAGGTAAGTAAGGATTTAATAGATGGATACCTTTTTATCCCTCAAGATATCGTAACTGAGGGAAAGGCTGTTTTTTACGGTAAAAGAGTGGGGGATATTAAATCTATCGAGCGGGTAAAAAGCGAATTAAGTCATTGTGTAATCAGTAAGCGTCTCTCTTCTGAAGGGATGGATTATTCCGTTGTGAAGAATCTCATCGAGAAGGTAGATTTAAAAACTATTCAACTTCAAAAGGGGGAGGAGAAAGAAAGCAATTTTGATTTTCTTTACTTCTCAAGCTTCATTTTTATTATGATGCTTTACATGACTATTCTTATGTGGGGAATTGCAGTTGAGCGCAGTATTATAGAGGAGAAAAATAACAGGATTATTGAAGTGCTTCTTTCTTCGGTCAAGCCCTTTGATCTTCTGGCGGGAAAGATCCTTGGAGTTGGCTCTGTTGGATTAACTCAGTACGCCATCTGGGGGGTATTCGGGATTGCGTTGTCTTTCTATGGTGTTTCAATGGGTGGGTCGGTAGCTAAATTCAGCGCGTTCTCGCCGGTTACCATAATCTTTTTTGTCGTCTATTACCTTCTGGGATTTCTTTTCTATTCAACTATGTTTGCCGGGATAGGAGCTATATGTAATACCGATCGTGAAGCACAGCAGATGCAGACGCCAGTGGTAATGGCGCTTGCTTTTACAATAATTATCCCGATGATGATTATCCAGAACCCCGATGGAACTTTTTCCACGGTAATTTCCATGATACCCTTCTTTACCCCGATTGTTATGTTTATGCGTATTAATGTCCTTATGCCTCCCATGTGGCAGATAGCGCTGAGCATTGCTATAATGCTTGGGAGCATATACATTGCGGGGCAGATTTCCGCGAAGATATTCCGTGTTGGCATTCTGATGTATGGCAAGCGTCCCGATGCCAGAGAAATTCTTAAATGGTTAAGAAGGGCATAATATCCGGCAAATTATATGGTTTAAATCTTATGTGCTTCGATGTGAAATTGGTTAAAATCCAATTATGCAGAAAGCTACTCTTGCCGAAAGGTAACTGAACATATCTCCTCCGTCAGGGACTTTAAAGAGATTGTATTCAAGTTCAAATCCAACCCCCCTGGTAAGCAGGAACCAGTAATCAAGTCCTATAGAGATTGATCCCCCGGGGCAATTTGCGGCGGATTTAACACTTCCGACTTCCAGCCCACCCAGTCCGTTCTGAGTTCTGAAGACTCCGGCGCCGAGCGAGCCGTATGTCTGAAGCATCACTGAAAAACTGTGGTAGTATCTTGCTCTTAGCTGTAAAGGGATAACGCCGAGTTGTTTGTTAACTCCGTTTGTGAATTTCTGATACGACACTATGTCATAACCGCTCCTAAACCCAATGCATAGCTCGTTTGTAACCATTTTGCCTGTAAATATGTCTATACCAAAAAATCCGGAGTCTGCATCGTCTACAAACGGCTGGTTGAATGAACCGCCAATATGGATAACGCCCTTGTTAGCGTTTGCCTGGCCTAAAACGGGGCTGGCTACCATTATTATCAAAGCAACTGTTATTGATGTTATTGCAAGAACATTATTAATTCTCACCGGAGGCCTCCGATCGTAGCTAAGA
>JAGHBT010000019.1 GCA_021160845.1 bacterium
CACATAGCCGTATAGTACTAAGATATATTAAGGATCCTGGCGTCAGGGAAAAAACCCTTTCAAAACTGGAGCAAAGAATAGAAAAACTCGGCAAGTATCTGCTTGGGGTTTACTGTCTTGAGGACATCCCAAACTGCGCCGATGACATGCTTCTTAGCTACGGCGAAAGGCTTTCATCACTTCTCCTCGAGTCTATTCTTCAATATATGAAAATAGAATCCGAAGAACTACTCCCGGAAAATATCGGGCTCGTAACGGACGGCGAATATGGGAACGCAACCATTGATCTCGTGCAATCAAAAAAGAATATCAAGAATATTTTTTCCGAAAATATCACTTATGTAATCCCGGGGTTTTATGGTATCTCTACCGAATACAGAATTACCACTCTGGGCCGCGGAGGAAGCGACTATTCAGCGTCAGCTATCGCCTATTGCATCAATGCTTCCTCGGTTGATATATGGAAAGATGTTTCCGGGTTTCTAAGCGCGGACCCAGGCATTGTAAAACACCCTGTGAGCATAAAACAACTCAGTTATAATGAAGCAGCGGAACTATCCTATTTCGGAGCAAAGATATTTCACCCCCTAACCTTCGAGCCCTTGCTGGGTAAAAAAATACCCGTAAGAATATTCGATATAAATAAACAGGGGAAGAAACAAACCCCACTTACAATAATCAGCAACAAGAGCGTGATAAAAAGGACTGTTGTAAAAAGTGTCGCTTGCATTGACAATATCGGAGTAATTAAACTTAGCAGCCCTGGTATAGGAATCAAAAGTAATATTCTAAGCCAGGTGATCGATCAAATCGCGAAATTGGGTGTTAACATAAAAACAATGATTTCATCGATGACTTCTATTAATATTCTTGTCTCCAAACCAGATTTGAATAAATGCTGCAGAGGAATTACCGCTCTTAATATTCTTGCAATTGATACAATAGAATGCTACGACGACAGCGCTCTCATTGCCCTTGTTGGAGAAGGAATGGACAAAAGGCACAGCATCGCGGTAAGGGCTTTTAAAGCTGTAGCAGAAAAAAAGATCAATATACAACTCATCGCATCAGGAGCTTCCAGAGTAGCAATATATTTTCTCGTTGAGCGTAAAAATAGAACTAAAACAATCAAAGCAATACATAATGAGTTTTTTTAGGAATAATAATTCCGGATCATTTTCCACTTACAAAGTTCAATATCTCCAACCCAGCTTCATCCGCGGCTTTGTACCCTAAATCTATTATTTTCTCGGCACTGTCAAAATCAAAATTTTTATATGCCCCAACATCCGGATGTACCATAAAATGCGGACCCGCAAATTGCCTTTTAAAATCTAGAATTCTTGAGGACACAATAGCCAGACTATCGGTTATTACATCATAAAACCTTCTCCCCCGGTGATCAAACAAATCATAATCAGGGTGAGGTAATTTGTTATAGAATTCAGCTACAGGAGTAGGAGCCTTCTCGAGCATTTCACCAAACCAATCATCCATCTTTTTAACAAAGCTATTCTCATGTGTTTTACTGTACAAATCTCTTCCGTGAAGGGAACGACAGGTATTTACTCCTATAACAAAATCGGCTCCAAGCTCAAAAGCAATATCTATTGGAACAGGATTTACGAGTTCTCCATCAACAAGAAGCCGGTCCATTATTTCGACGGGAGGGAACACCCCAGGTATGCAGCTTGAAGCACTAATAGCAGTTACAATCTTCCCTCTTTTAAAGACAACTTCCTGACCGCTATTTATATCCGCGGCAACACAACCGAAGGGAATGTTCATATCTTCAATTCGTTTATCCCCCAGATTTTCTTTCAGAAATCTTGATATCCTGCTCCAGTTAAATATGCTACTCGAGGAAAAAGATAGTCTCAGATATCTAATAATATCGGTCCATTTTATATCCAGAGCGGTTTTTTTTAAGTGTTCAGGTGTAAATCCCACGCAGGAAAATGCTCCTATAATAGAACCCATAGAACATCCCGAAATACATGATATCTCGACATTGTTTTCTTTCAGCCACAGAAGAACACCTATTTCACTGAGGCCTCTTGCCCCTCCGGATCCAAGAGCCAACCCTATTTTTCGCCCCATCTTGAAATTACCTCCATATTGTATTAATCAGATTATACCCCTACTTCAAATCATCTATTTGCTTTGACAACTTTTCAAGCTTTTTCTTTTCATTACTGCTCAAATTTTCATATCCCCTTTTGCGGACTTTGTCTAGAAGAGAATCTGTTTGCCTTTCCAATTGCGCGAGCTTCTCTCTTTTCTTTTTAGTGGAATCTTGTCTTCTTTTAATAGCGGGGTTCTTACTTAATCCAATAATAGCTGGATATTTAATAATGAGAAATAGAAATATAACCATTGGGAGAAGCAATAAGACTACAAGCGCTGGATTATCCGAAGCAAGCCCGGGGTCTATTAATATCGATAATACAACTCCAGTGATAGCCCCGCCAAGATGAGCTTCATGCCCGATGTTCCCAATTCCTGATTTAATGCCATAAATGGATATAATAATAAACCCAATACCAAATAACCAGGAAGGTAAGCCTATCGGAAGAAACAGAAAGTAGATTGAATTATTCGGGAACAAGAGAATACTGGAGAAAATCACTCCGCATACAGCCCCCGAAGCCCCTACCGCCCGGTACTCCGGATCTTTCATGTGTATAAAGAGAGCCAGCAAATTGCCGGCAATCAGGCTGACAAAATAAATTATAATATACTTTCCAAATCCGAAAACAGTGCCGACACCTATACTGAAGGAATAAAGAGCAAACATATTAAATATTAAGTGCCCCCAACTGGCGTGAAGAAATCCCGACGTTAATATTCTGGCATACTGGCCATTTTGCAGAATCTTTCCCGCCCAGAATGTATGTTTATCAAAAAATACCCTTGATCTAAAACCGTTGTATGAAAAGATCCCGTTAGCCAATATCAGCATCACGGTAAATGCTTCATTCGCTTGCTCCATGCAAACTCCTTTTTCATCTAAAATTACTACCGCAAGTATTAAAAACGAAGATAATTAATTTATCCTTAATGTTCATTTAATAAATAGTTTACCTCCTGATATATTTTTCAGTTCCTCATTGCAGGTTTCGATATTCGACTCGGGCAGAGTCCCCGCTATAGTTACTATATTAGTAAAACTCTTTTTCTCAATTCTCCCCCCCCACCCTTCAATTATTAATGACACTTTCTCATGTAAATCATAATGGACTTTCAGCAAAAAATGAATTATAGGAATAAACTTGATTACAGGCAACTCTTCTATAGCCTCTTTCGCTGAGCCGGAATAGGCACTTACTAATCCACCCGTACCAAGCTTTGTTCCTCCAAAGAACCTTACGACAGTGACAAGTACATTAAATATACCGCTTCCTTTAATAACATCCATAACTGGCTTGCCCGCAGTTCCCGGAGGTTCACCATCATCACTCATCCCGCCTGCCTCAGTACCAGTATCACCGATAATAAACGCGTATACAACATGGGTACATTGCGGATATTCTTCCCTTTTTAGTTTTATCTTTAATCTAGCGTCTCTCGCGGATGAAACGCCAACAGCCTCCGCTATAAATCTGGATTTCTTTCTAATTATCTCAATGCGGCTGTTACCATCAGGGATAAGAAAATCTTCACGCATCCAAAGGGTTCCTCCTTCATTTATTCAGGTTACTCAAGAAGTTTATGCCGAATAATCCACCCTGGAATATTCATAAGCATAAACAAGACTGTCATAAGCGGAAGTCAGAGTCATCGAAACCAGCGGAGTAATTACAATATTATATACAAAGAGAGCAATCATTCCAATCTGCTGATACCCACCCAGAAGAGGAAATACCGCTAGCATGTACAATCCAACTGATATTATGTAAAATACGGCAATCTGCCATCTGTGTCCTCCGGTAATCACACTGCTGAATTCAAAAGATTTTATTGGAGCAATGTTTTTATCAAGAACCGTAACGAGAGAGAACCCATACCTGACCAAAATATAAATCCCAGGAACAACAAAAAAGATAGCTCCGGCAAAGGCGATAACAGACAGAAATATGGAAACTATCCATACATCTCTAAATTTACTAAAAGCATCAAATATTACAGATATTGTTACTTTCTCTCCTCTAACAATTTTCAGGCAGTAATTAAGCCAACCAACCGATAGAACAAGCCCGGCTGAAACCTGAATTAACAAAGTTAAAACTACTCCTCCGGGTAAAAGCCCTATAGGGTATAAAAGAATTTGATATCCAAGCAGAACAACAACCCCGCGGTAAACATCAGACCCTCTTTCCTTCATTCTAGTTAAGGCGAATAAAAACCATCCGTCGACTGATAAAGGATATCCTTGTTCCATCCTTGCGCTACCGCCTTTAAATAATATCGGTAATTGAGCGACAATTAAACCTGGTTCACTCAAATCCATATGTGCAACCATGTCTCAATAACCAATCCTAAAGCAGATCAGTACTAAACAGCAACAAAAAACTGTAACCCATCGTCATTATTATAATGTATTTGTCCGCGATGCCCGCTTGAAGAGAAGAAATAACCATGCCAGTATAAGGATTTCCCCAATGGCAAATAAAAACCAGTTATAAGTCGAAGGGGTATAATTTGAGACCGTCTGATTAAACCTTATGTTTTCGGCAAGATTCCAAAAATCCCCCAAGAATCCACCACGGGTTATAATAAGAAAATAATCTTTTATAAAAGACCAGAATATTACTAAACCCCCGGAAATAATCAGCACCCAATGAAATCCGGCCATGCGAATGCTATATCCCCTATCCTTGAGATAAATAACAGAGAATGTTATGAGTAACATGGTGATTGAACAGATGGCAGGAGCCAGCACAGGACCGGCCCATGTTACCGGTATCAGAAAAAGAATATCCCATGTTAATAGAGAAGGTGGCCATCCAATCAGTAGCTTAAGGGAGATATAATAGGAAATATCCCATACGGCGAAGATATATAAAAACCAGGCGAATCGTTTGAGACCATCCCTGGCTGAAAGAAAGGCAACCGCGATAATCATCAGAATCGTTGAAAATTCCCTTAATAATTCAATGGAAAGCATTTTTGAAGAAAATTGCCTCAGGGGAAATTCAAACCCCTGTGGATAATAAATACGCCTAAGGTATATAACCACTATCGCCTCAAAGACTCCCATGGCTACACTGTAGCCAGCTAGTATTAAAAATCTTCTTCCCGAATCAGTGAATCTTCGTGCCATTTTTCCCCTTATCAACAAGTGAACGCCTAATAGCGTAAATAAATAACTTAAAAATCAATGATTGAATATGATGGTTTCCAATCCGTTTTAATACCCAAAGATAGCGGCTCTGTTTCCTTCTATGCCTTAACATGGATTTAATTCCCCCGAAGGCCTCTCGCTCCTGCAGTATCTCCCTGGCAACATAGGCGCCGCACTCCAGCGCCGTTGAGATCCCCTCGCCAGTAACTGGGAAAGCAACCCCAGCGGCATCACCGCAGAGATAGACATCATCAAATTTAAGCCCTTTATAAAGACAATTTACCGGAAACCCTCTAAATCGAGCTCCACTATAATCCAGTCCGAAATCATCAAGCATATCATCGAGAACCCTCTTAGAATCGGAGAACGAAATAAGTTCAGGGTCGTAATAAACTCCGCAGGATGTAAATCCGGGGTGAGGAAAAATCCAGCAATAACCGGTCCCGAGATTTTCAGGATTCAGAAACCAGACCACCTTGTCAAAAACCGCAGGAATTTTATAATGAGCTCCAATATGAAATTTGCTTTCAAGACCAAGGAATTTTCTTGTTAACGAACGAGAACCATCCGCTCCAACAAGGAACTTAAAACTTATCTTTTCACCCTCTGAAGTAATAATATATTTTTCTTTTTTACCACCCGGTTCCGATATGGAAAGATCCTCGTCGTCATTTACAATTTGGACTACCCTTATACCAGTTATAACCTTTACATTCTGATAGTCCTCAAGCAGTTCAAGCTGAAATTTTCCAAGCACCGCCCGGTCTATTACCGTCAAGGGATTATCCAAATTTATAATATGCTCTTCCCCATCAAGGATTACATGCTGTCTGGTAAAATAAGTCACCTTCTGCGACAATAATTCGGGTATGTCAATGTTTACCGTAACTCCTCCGGCGCATATCTTTGGTCCAATAATTTTAGATTTTTCAATGAGGGCAATTTTAAGATCGGTTCCGCCGAGAAGCTCTGCGCATTTTAATCCCGCGGGGCCACCCCCTATTATTACAACATCAAAATGCTCCACAGCGGACTCCCTTAATTTTTATCCGCTTCTTTCATACAAAACACCTAACTATCAACTCACAATTAATATCCAATTATACAGTAAATCTTCCGTCATCAGTTGCATTATCAAGCTTTTGAATCCTATCTTCCAGCCATCCTATTCTCACTTTCTTTTTCTCGTCAAAACTAGGAACATAAGGTTTGATATCCAGTAGGGGAGTACCATCAAGAATATCAACATCCCGTATATGAAGAATATTATTCGAAACACCAAGCAATCTAACTGTGGAAATCCCTATCGCGTTCGGCCTTGAAGGCCCCCTGATGGCAAATATTCCACGTTCTTTCTTCCCCATAAATGGAATACCTGTAAGCGAAGCCCCCTTAACCTTATGAAAATAAAAAATAAGAATAATATGTGAAAATCCATCCAAGTCCTTTAATCCCCTCATATATTCTTTAAAGACCTCCACTTCACCCTCTGCGCCACCGGCCGCCGCGGGCTGAATCGGAGTCCCTTTGGCCTTCGTAAAAACTGAATGAATAACTCCTATAGGTTTGAACACTATTTTTTTCACAACTTAACAACCTCCCAACCCTAAATAATTAGGTTAGTTTCTACAAGCAAACATTATTATCTTCTGATCAATAACAAACAACCGGTAAGCGCTATCTCCTAATCAACCATAAAATCAAGGAAAGAAAAATGCTAAGCACTACTGCTGAAATCTGACATCAATATATTACTTGAATATTATACTCTACCACAGGGTTTTTCAAGTTGGATCGAAAAATAGAGGAATATTTAAAGGGAAAACACCTTTCTTAAGACGTACTTTCTTTAAATCCATCTGAGTTTTCCCTTGATTTCACATTTTGCTATGATATTTTTCAATTCAAAACTAAATCAAGGCAACTCACAAAACTTAGAAGGGAATATATAGAATGCCGACATATCATTACGCCTGTGATAAATGCGGAAATGAATTTGAGGTTTCGCAAAATATTACCGATCCTCCTAAAAAACGCTGTCCAAAATGCGGCGGCAAAATCTATAGAGTGATCTATCC
>JAGHBT010000023.1 GCA_021160845.1 bacterium
CGGCTGTTGCTGCCGTTGTTCTTCTGATATCAAGGATTGGAGATACACCCGGAACGGATGAAATTGAATCTCTCCGAGGACCTATGAGAGGAAACGGAACAGAAAAAACACTGATTATTCCGGAAACACCAGCTGGCGAGGTCGATACTCTCACAGGTACTTTTACCTGGAAGTCCGAGAAAAATTTTGATTATTTTTTATTGGAGGTATTCACCTCTGATCTTACAAGGGTCTACCAAAGTGGTAAAATTGAAGATACACTTATAGTTGTCCCCGACTCGATTAATGCGGTATTTAATAAAAACAGGATATATATATGGAATGTCAGGGGATTTAGTGGGCTTGAGAAGAGTGTAATTTCAAAGAACAAATGGTTCAAAGTAGTACAAAAAGGGAAATAATCACACAGACGGGCCTTTTGTTCTGCAATGTGACGGAAAAGCGCCTGTAAAATATGTTATTCTGTTATTAGGCCCATGTACCCCCAATACAAGCATAGGTTCTGTTAGCCATTTTTCATTTGAAGCGTGGTTTATAGCAAGGCGCATCGCGAGTTTTTTAAGACCGATCGTATTGCCTCCATACTGCGTGTTCGCGCTGTAGACTATTTCCTCTTCAAGGTCAATGAATATCCTTCGTTTATCAATATTTTTATTTACCGCTGATTTATTAACTTATTCTTTGCGTGGACCATTATTGCCGTGTATTTTCAAAATTAGCTCGAATTGATAAAATCTGGCTGTTTTGATTTTGTTTGTTGACGATTGAACTGCGAGCTGAAATTTGTTGGCTCCAATAGTTAATATATTGGTACTATCGTGGGGCAGTTCCTGAATACATATAATTTAGCTGGAAGTGTATTTAGAAATCATTTAATCATTGAATTATGAATATAAAAAACAAAAAAGGCGCGGTTCTTCTTTTTACTTCGGTTGGTTGGTTTCTCGTTCTTTCCGGTAGGTTGACTATCTCAACATTACTGATCAGAATTGAGAAAAGTCTCAATATAGATCATACAATGGCAGGTTTTGCCATTACAGGTATGTGGTTTTCATATGGAATAATGCAGTTTCCATCGGGCATCTGGTCAGATATAAAGGGGAGAAAGGTTACTATCCTTTTTGCTTTTGTGTCCTTTGGCACAGCTTTTCTCCTTCTGGCTTTATCCTTTTACTATATTCTCTTTTTCTTTTTTCTTGTGATTCTAGGGATTGGGAGTGGTTGTTTTCAGACAGCCAGTATCTCGATGCTTTCGGATCTATATAAAAAGGACAGGGGAAAGGCTCTGGGTATGCAGGCGAGCAGTGGTTCGATAGCGGGACTTATGCCGATTGTTCTGCCGCTGTTGGCGTCGCGTTTTCACTGGAGGGGGATTTTTCTCCTGTGGTCGGTTTTGAGTTTTGTTGTCGCCTGGTTGTTCTACAGATACTCGATTGAGACAACGAAGCTCCCGGGAAAGGTTTCAATAAAGGAACGCCTTATCGATGGAATTATGGTGCTGCGTCAGAAAACTACCAGGCTCTTTTTTATGGTGAATTTAATTCTGGTTTTTACCTGGATGGGATTTGGATCTTTTTTTCCGACATATATGATAGAAAACAAGGGACTAAGCGCGCTTAGGGCAGGTATCGCGTTCTCAATTCTTTCTTTTAGCGGCATTCTTCTAAAACCTGTAATAGGGGTTCTCTCCGACAGGTACAATAAAAAGGCTATTATAACAGTACTGCTATTTATTAGCGCAGCTGCTGCGGGTTTTCTGGTGAGAACTAGTTCTTTCCCACTTGTTTGCCTGTTTTCTTTTCTTCTATCTTTCGTGACCAGTATCTTTCTCGTGATCAATTCCTACCTTATGCATTTTTGGGAGGAAAGGGGCAGAGGGGGAAAGCTGGGGTTTTATCGTTCCCTAACGATTCTGATAGGCAGTCCAACTTCCGTGCTGATCGGGTACTCGGCAACTAAATATGGTTTCGATTTTCCCTTTTCTGTTCTGGCTGTTCTTCTCTCAATCGCGGCAATTGTGTTATTAATAACTTTAGTTACAGAGCGAATATCTCTTAATGAATGATTTGCCAAGCGGTTTATACAAAGCTGGATCTGGGATTTACGATCCATGAAAAGTCCACAGGTAATACATGCGATAAAAAAACACGCCAATTTATTTATTAGATAATTGGCAAAACCAGCTTGAACAATGCCCGGAATTGAAAAGATTGAAATAATGCAGGGTATCTCCTCCTGATTTTTATTCTAGGCCCCTTCTCTTCAGGAGCGGTTCGATACTAGGTTCTCTGCCTCTGAAGCGTTTGTAGAGAGTCATAGGTTCAACCGTTCCGCCACGGGCAAGTATATTTTCTCTAAATGATTGTGCGGTTTTTTTATCAAAAAGGTTTGTTTCCTTAAAGGCCTGAAACGCGTCGGCGTCAAGTACTTCAGCCCATATGTAGCTGTAATATCCAGAAGAATAACCACCGGAGAAGATATGCCGAAAATAGGTGCTTCTGTACCTTGGCGCGATTTCAGTAATTAAATTAATTTTGTCGAGCGCTGTCTTTTCGAATTCGGTTATATTGAAATCCTTTTCTGTTGTAATAGTATGCCAGTCCAAATCCAATAGTGAAGCCGCAAGATATTCCGTCAGCGCGAATCCCTGATTAAATTGACTGGATTTCTTGATTCTGGCTACAAGTTCATCAGGTATAATCTCACCTGTTTTATAATGCTTGGCATATATCTTAAGAACTTCCGGTTCCTGTGCCCAGTTCTCCATAATTTGAGAGGGGAGTTCAACAAAGTCTCTCGCTACGGAAGTACCTGAAAGTTTTTTGTAGTGGCAGTTGGTTAGGAGCCCATGTAGCCCGTGGCCGAACTCATGGAAAAGGGTAATGACATCGTCCAGGCTTAAAAGAGCCGGGTTGCCCTCGGTTGGTTTTGAGAAATTACCCACATTTACGACAACCGGGGTTATCTTCTTACCGTCTCTTACGCATTGTTCCCTGTATTCGCCCATCCAAGCGCCGCCCCTCTTGCTTTCCCTCGGAAAGTAATCGGTATAGAGGATACCAA
>JAGHBT010000332.1 GCA_021160845.1 bacterium
CGCCAGACATTCAGGCGAACTATCCGCTCAGTCCCATCCTTAAATATCGCTTTTCTTGTATAGGTCCCTTTGGTGGGGATAAAGTACTCACCTATTTTTTCTACTTCAATATTTTCCACAGCAATAGCCCAGTCCTTGATTGTTGACTCAGAAAGTGGCTTATCTTTCCATAAATCTTGGGCTGTCTTCACAAGAGTATATTTAAGAATGCTGTAATTTCTCTGGGGATCAAGCCAGGCCTTTACTTTCCCATAGGGGGTTGTCATTTTTAATAAAACACATGGCACACCGTTAACGACTTCTTCTCCGGCAATTTGGGCGTTGTGCTTTCTGAATTCTTCCGGCAATTTATAAGAAGATCCTAACGCAGATGATATACCATCTAAAAAACTTCCATATTCCTTATGTCTCAACCAAATAGTTTGCTCTTTGGAATCATAATCATCCATCCAACCAACATACCTGCTTTGCCCTTGCCGTTGATAGATGTCATAATCTCTGTCTTCTGTCATAATCCGAATTCGTTTATAAAATTCTTTATTTCTATCAACTTGGCCTTTGGAATCTAAAATAACACTTTCCTCCAGCCATTCTGTAGAGTTCCCTTTGCGACGAAATGTTAATGTTGTCCTTCTCTTGCTATCACTTTGGATACCGATTTGCGTTTCTGCTTTAACCTGCATCGCAAAACATGTACTCCATGAAAGATTATTTTCCATAGCTGAAAAGATTTCTTGAGAAGAAGCGTTTACCTGTCCGAGGGTCAACATCATTATAAAATCAATAAGAAGATAGCTCATTTTTACTCCAATATATTTTATCTGACATTTCCCATTTACACGGTTGATCAGCTTTCAGCTATAAGCTAACGGCTAAACGCGGCTCGATCATTCTACCAAAATCATGCTTCTTTCCATTATAGACACCATTCCACCCACTATGTTACAGGAAAATGGGGTTTTTGTGTAAAATCTTTGTTAATGGCTCCTGTTTTTTTGAAAAACTCCCTTGGCCTTAAGGTTTGGTTCGTTTTTGTTTTTCGCATTTCAATCAGCTAATCGTAGCCGTATTCAGTTGTGGAAAGAGTTGGTATCATTTTTATAGGTGACTGTCCCTAGTTGTTTTGCCGGTTCTTATGTCTATTATGATCCGGAATATGATAATCTGGGCCGGATGACGCGGTCCTACACCTATGAGACCAACGGCACGACCAGTCCCATTACGGACTTTGATTATGATTATGTAAACAATGAAAATAATATCTGGAAAAAGCAATTTGATCACCGGGATTCTGATCCCTATAATGAGTATGAATACGATGATCTGGACCGACTGACCGTTGCAATTTATATTGACGACGCCAATGAGGTCTTTACGATGGATGATCTGGGCAACAGGAGCAATGTCAACCTGCGAAGCGGTTCGAATCAGGTCTATGATGTCAACGACCTGACGAATCGTTACAATGACATTGACAGCAACGACTGCACATACGACGCGGCGGGAAATATGACGGTTGACCCCAACGGCTATCAGTACTCGTATGACTACGAAAACCGGATTATCGAAATCGAAGATTCCGGCGATACGACCGTGGCTGAATATGCCTATGACGCCTTGGGCCGCCGGATTAAAACGGTCTCTTATGACTCTGCGGGCTCTGCGGCAACTTATTTTTACTACAACGACCAGTGGCAGGTGCTCGCTGAATATGACGGGACTTCCTTCGGTAATTCGTTCGTTTACGGCAATTACATCGACGAGGTGCTGGTCATGAACGATGGGACGAATGACTATTACTACGCCCATGACCATTTGTACAGCCCGGTTGCCTTGATGGAAACTGACGGCGATGTGGTCGAGCGCTATGAGTATGACGCCTATGGGAAGGTGCATGTGCTGGATACGGACTTTAGTGATGATGCGGATGGATTAAGTGATGTTGGTAATCCGTATCTGTTCACGGGAAGACGGCTGGATGTCCTCGATAGCGGCAACCTGAAGATCATGTACTATCGCAACCGATACTACCATCCCGAAATCGGACGGTTTATGACGCATGATCCGTTAGGAATTAATCCCGATAAAGCGAAATTTTTTATTGCTATGGATTATCGCTTTAATGAACTTATAGTTAAAGCATTCATAAACCACGATCCTGAAAAAGATATTCTATATTATTGGCCTAATTTCCAATATTTTAATGGCCATAATCTTTTTGGATATATTTTAAATAATCCAACCAATAGAATTGATCCGTTTGGAAAGCTGTTTCGCCATAAAAAGAAAGGTGAAGAAGAACCCAGAGATTCGCGTTTAGGTATGTGTGGAGCATATATAGATGTAATCACACATGACGGTCGTTTTGCTGACGAAAGCGGGAATTTTAAGCATTGCTATCTTTCATGCATGATTGCTAAGGACCCCCTTAATCCAGGTGGGGGTTCAGCGGCAATGGCTTGTGGACTTGTATTTGAGTGTTTTGCGGGTGACTTCTCAATAGGCGATTTAGTGGCGGATTCAATCGGAAGTGCTCTTGGTAAAATTCCATTTGTTAATTGTGCAAAAGCATGTGATAAATTTGCTCCCCCAGATGATTGGTGGGATAATCCGCCCAATATTCCTTTTTGGTAGGAAGGCAGGTTAATAATGCAAAGCTTTAAGGGTAAATTTGGTTTTTTTATAATATTGATAATCACTGTAATTGCTTGTGTTTTATTTGCTCTTAGTCTTCATTTATGGCATTGGACGACTGAAAAAGACCAAAAGATATCTCAAGTAAATGTTTTGAAGATTATTGCAGAATTGGAAGCAAATATGACAAAGGAACAGGTTTGTCAATTACTTAAAGAGCATGAGTGGACATCTTTTCGTGATAAAAATGGCGAAATTAGACTTTGGACAAAACCTCAACCGCTTCCTCGAAATTGGATAATTCGCCTGTTATTTGATAATAATGTACTTATCGCAATCAAATTCGGAACAGCAGACAATATTTCCAGGAGACCAAAAGATGCTCCACCTGATATTATTTTTGACAGCATGGATACAAAATTGAAAACTAGGGACAGCCAGAAAGCGCCGATTAAAATCGGCAGAGAGTAGAGAATGCAAGAGTCTTACAAAGAAGATGACGCGCATCACTTTGGCCCCGAGTCATGCCTCGACGACCCGCGAGGGCGTGGGGAAGCGTTGACAGGGGAATACACAGGCCATGGTAATAAAGAAAAGGTAAATCGCCCTATGAGGATTTTTTCTTTTGTTGTTATTTTTGCTTTAGGCAGCCTCTTAACGAGTGGGTTCTTTCTGTGTCAAGACCAGCTGTCGATGGCTGTTTCACAAACTCCATTAGACGCATCTCTGACTTTGAATGATTTGTTAATGATGCCCCAAGGAGATTTGAAAAAAGTCGATATCGCCAAGATAAATCTTATTTGTGCTCAGGGATTAAACGGTTCTGAGAGCTTGAATATTAATCGGTGCCTTGCAACGCTTGACCAATGGGCAGACATTTGTCGAAAAGATATTGAAGCCCGATTACTAACCTTTCCGCAGTATGCAACCAAGTATGATAATTCGATCAATCTGTTTAAAATCGTCAATATGGTGCTTACCTTAAAGAATACGATTGGTGTCGATTACAATCCTGAAATCATGAAAAGAAACACATATCCTGACTCCGGAGATGTGTTCATTCACGGATGTCTCGATGGAAACAAACAAGGCGGCTGTATTTCCATCCCGGTATTGTGCGTTTCAGTCGGCAGACGATTGGGCTATCCGCTCAAACTGGTTTTGACCAGAGAGCATGTTTTCTTTCGTTGGGATGATGGTAATGAGGTCTTCAATATAGAGGCCTGTTGTCCCGGTTGTGATAGTTTTTCTGATGATTACTATAAAACATGGCCCAACAAAATCAGCAACAAGGAGATCAGGCAGAATCATTTTCTGAAATCTCTAACACCTGCCGAAGAATTGTCGTTATTTCTTGAGACACGGGGCCATTGTTTGTTTGATGCAGGCAAAACAGCAGAAGCACAGATTATGTACGCCCATGCTTATAAGCGAATGCCGACAATGGTCAAGTTAAGCTACTTTGACAGAGTTATCCGGATCGAATATAAGAAAATGAAGGACTAAAACTTTTGGTAGGTTGACCATAATTAGATTTTTTAAAGGAGAATAATCATGAATAAACCTGTATTCTTAATGGCGCCAGCCTTTTGTCTTTTAATTTTTAGCGTTGCCTTTGGCATGTATAACCCACGAACAGGAAGATTCCTCCAGCAAGATTCACTCGGAACAAAGCCTGAAGTAGTCTTTACGGGTGGAGGACCGAGAATTATAGGGACAAAGGGGCCATATGTCCCTAATCCAAATGATCCCATGAGCAGCTTAAATCAGTATATCGATGGCATGAATCTGTACGAATATGTCAAAAGTAATCCGATCATGTTAATTGATCCAACTGGAGGCTGTTCAACTGGTATTGATCACGCAAATGATATTAGGGAAATTGTAAGAGATTCAGAAGACGCGACTGACTGTATTCGGAGTTGTGCAAAAAAGTTTTATACCGATGAGTTTTGTGACGAGGGAATCGAGGATGGCGCTGGAAATATGGCAGCATATTTGCTCTGCCAGGGAGCGTGTGTAGATCATTTTTTATCTGATGTGCCGATACCGGACCTAGATCTTAGAAATTAATAGGGAAAGGAGTTATGCATATGTATAATATTGGAGTTCATAAGAAACAATTACTTATCTTATTGTTTTTTGTTGCAACAACTTTAGTTATAATTAAATTAACAGCTAAAGAAGAAATTGTTGAAGCTCATTTGCTGATATCTCCCACACCCTTATCTCTGTCTCCTTCTGGAGAGAAGCTTGCATTTGTAACGACGGAGAAGAACGACTCTGAATTGACGGATAGAATACAAATAATGAATACAGATGGATCAAACTTGCAACAGATTACAATAACTCACGGAATGGTTAATGGTTCGTTAGCTTGGTCATCCGACAGCAAGAAAATAGTTTTTAGTGTTGTTGATAATGAGGCTAAGGCCATACATGTCCGTATAGTAGATGTTCAATCGCTCAAAGATAAAGAAATGACAACTTGTAACAATCTAGATTTTACCCCGAGATGGTCACCTGATGGAAATGAAATATACTTTGTCAGAGTAAAAAAAGACATTCACTTAAGACACAAAAACAATCTACTAAAAGAACCGTCTTATCCAATCAATCTCTGGCGAGTAAATATCGATAGCAATCAAGAGGAACAGCTAACAACTACTAATGACATCTATCCCTTGAGTTGGGATTGGAAACAAGATGGCAAGAGATGTTTTTATTTGGTAACAAAAGGAAAATTCACGGAAGTTAGGTCAGTGGATATTCAAGCCACGAAAGAAGAAAAAGTTTATACTCTAAAAGGTTGGGGACATGGTGCGCGTTTTATAAGTTGTTCCCCAAATGAGGGGAATATCCTTTTTTTCCGGCAGACAGATTTAGTTAAAACCGACCTTTGGTTATTAAAAGCTGATGGTTCTGATAAGAAAAAGTTATCCAGCAAAAGATGCGTACTAATGCCAACATGGATTACGGACAATCAAATCTTAACTGTCGATGAAAAAGGGGGTATGTGGAATTTTGACATAGAAAAAAATCAATACAAAAGATTAGGCTTGGAAGTTACAAGTAGGCATCCTGTATGGGGAACAAAGGCAAATAAAGTGTTCTTTGTAAAAGGAAATGGAACTATTTGGGCAATGGATGAAGATGGTTCTAATCCACAGCGGATTTATCCAGCTATATTGTCTCCTTAACCTTTAGTAAAAAAGCGCCGAGCAGAAAGAAAAGGAAAGGTTATTTCCGAAAATAAAGTACACAATCCTATTAGCAAAACAGTAAATTTTGACATTAATTAGAAAGCCAAAAGGTATTGGACACCCTAATACTTCAAATACCTAATAAGTCTATCAATAACCAAATAAAATGAGACGCTATTCAATCAATATCTGGGCAGCCTTTATTACATTAGGATTATATATACTGGGAAGTCTTATTTTGAAAGGAAACTGGCAGGTTCTTGCTGGTCCATTTGCTTTGTGGGCTTTTACAAGGTTGAGTGGCAGCACGCCCATTCGTACTGACTCTTGTAAGGGAAATTCTTATCATACTCTAAGAAATCCTATGGTATACATGACCATTGCAATATGGGGGATTATTGCCTATTTATTTTTCTTTGAAGCCAGAGACCTGTATCATTTTAAGCAATATACGAAAAACGAAATCACACAGGCAGAACAACTTATTAAGAACGGTCGGTTTGCAGAAGCAATAGTAAAATTGGAAAATATTACTATCTCTGCTCAGAATGCTCGATTAAACGCCGAAAAATATCATAACCTTGGAGTGCTTTATTTGAATGCCGGGTTAATTGAGAACGCACATGACAACTTACTGATTACCCTAAAGTACAATCATTCAAATCCAGAGGCGTGCTATTTGTTGGCTTGCATCAGCTTTGAATCCAAACATTATGAGGAATCTCTAATTTGGTTGGAGGACGCTAAAAAGCTTGGATGTGTCAAGCCTAAAATGTATGCGCTTGAGCAACAACTATTAGAGATACTCAATAAACCAAGGTAGTTAAATGTATCCATATCTTATTCGCTTACAAAATATCTCGATTGCATCTTATCCCTTCTTATTTGGACTGGGCATTACTGTTGCAGGAATTGTTATGCTGATTTTAGGCAAAAGGGACGGATACACTATTAAGCAAATCGGAAATTTGTTTATTTTACTTGCTTTTTCTGTTCTGATAGGAGGGCGAATTCTTTTTATTATCGAGTTTTATCCACAGTTTTCAGGCAACTGGGAAAAGATGATAGAAATTTCAAATGGGGGACAAATCTTTTATGGCGGGCTGATTTTATCAATATTAATGCTTATAGTATATTGTAAGAGGGCAAAGCTGAAGATCACGACTACCATGGATTTAACAATAGTCGCCGTTCCACTTGGTTTAGCGATAGGTAGGCTGGGATGTTTTTGTAAAGGGTGTTGCTACGGTAAGCCTTCAAATATTTCTTGGGCTTTGTCTTTTCCTAAGCATATCGATACCGAAGGAAATATTATTGGATGCCCTGCTTACTTGCATCAACTTAATGATGGATTAATTTCTCCACTTCATTCGCATACCTTGCCAGTTCATCCAGTCCAACTATATTCTGCGGCAATTTCTCTGGTAATTTTTGTATTTATGTTGTGGTTGTGGAAGAAAGAATACGCCAAAGGCAGGTTATTATTTGTGTATTTAGCAATATATTCTGTTGTTAGGTTTTTGATTGAATTTATTCGAGAAAATGATATGGTTGCTTGGGGCTTAACGATGTCTCAATTAATAAGTCTCATAATCATTGTTTTGATGTCGAGTTATTTCATTTTTTACTGCTATTGTAAAAAGCAGAAAAGCAGAAAAATGAGAATCGTTTTTCAGAAAAGCAGGGACAGCCACCGATAAAAATGAGAATCGTTTTTGGAAATAATGATGTCAGCCTGCGAAGTGGAAGCAAGCAGATATATGGGTTCCTATGGACCACAGTAGTAATGTGAGATAGATGAAAATAAAACAGGAGTCGTAGCGCTAATGAAAAGAACAATTTGTGCGATAATATGTTTAACTGTATTAGCCGGATGCCAGAAGCATCTGAAAGAGAATGTGTCCGACAACCTTCACCCTAAACGGGTGATGCCTGTACATTACCAGGTTGCAATCAACCGGACAACCACGGTTGAAATGCAGAAAGATTCCGGCCAATCCAGTCCGCAAACAATGACTGAAAAACTGACCGTCAATTTATCCCTTCAGTCGGCTAACACGATGCAGGATCAGGTCGTGTTTAAAGCCGTATGCGACTCTGTGCATATGTCCCGGTCCGATTTTCTCAAAACGGGCTCCGGTGCGGAGGCCCTTCGAAACTTACAGGGAAAGGAATTTACGCTGACATTGTCCATTGAAGGGGAAATGATAGATGATTCCTCTATAAGAGGACTTATGAAATATGCCGCTAAAGATTCACACCATAAGAGTTGCAAGGGGACTTTCAGGGAACCGGATATGTTGGTCGACTTCTACAATATTGTGTCAGACTTATGTACGGTTGCCGTTAAAGGGAATTATCCTCAGGGTGAAAAGTTTATTCGGCACGAATTAACTCCCACTCCGGCGGTTGAATTTTCACTGCCTCAAAGACAAATTACCTATACCGTTGACGAGGTGGTAAATAATGAAGGTGTCAAAAAAGCACATATAACTGAAATGCACACCATCGCAGATGATGCTCAAGCCAAACTACCTGATATTTATTCTGAAGGTATCAAAACCAAGGGGCTATTCTCCAGTTTACGCCGCTGGAGAACCCAATCAATTGAAGGGACCGGCGAAAGAGTGATTGATCTCGACGCCGGTTTCCTTGAATCATTATCTCAGCATTGGCAGGTTAAAGCTACAGCCGGATTGAGAATTCCTATCAGGGATGTTCACCCAGTAATTACCATTGACGAGTCTATAATAGTCAAACGAATCCAATAATAGGCACATGGTCCGTAAGGTTCCGGCCAAGTACACCCGTGCAAAAAAACTTAGGCGACGGCTTTGTCGGCTGATGTTTCGGGCTTTTCCCAGTTGGACGGCAGCAGGTCATCGATTTTGCTGGCCGGATGGGTCGTGACCTTTTCGAGGACATCTCGGAAGTAGGCAAACGGGTCAATACCGTCGAGTTTGCAACGTAAGGTCTCGACAAACTGCATCTTGCGGCGTTCTTTGAATGTGGCTATAGATTTTCCCCGCTTTACGCTGGACTTGCAGAATGCTTGTAGATTTAGATGAATCCTTCTTTATTTTTCTTTTGGACATGGTCACTCCATTTATCAATCCTTAATTTTGATAAATAATACCCC
>JAGHBT010000109.1 GCA_021160845.1 bacterium
CCCCAATCTATTCGGCAAATAGGAATCATTAAATTATCCTCGTCTAATATAGCACAGCTTTTTTCACTCGTCAATTAGCCAATCTTTAAATCTTATTTTTCTTGTTTCTTCCGTAAAGTTCCTCCCTCAGTTTGCCCTCCAGTTCGACCGGTAGGGACTTACCCATCGGCCTCTTTTCCTCCTTCACATCTCTTCTCACTTTTGGAATAACAGGTCTATAAGGCTCAAGCTGAAGTAGCGAATGAAGAATTACAAGCGCTGCTTCCTTGTCGGGAATCATTCCCCTCCCACCCGTATCCGGATCAAGCTGGGAAAAAGGCGGTATCGGGGAACCAACACAGGATGGACACCCGCTTTCACAGGAGCATGAATCAATAAGCTCAAGCGCCGCTTGTATTATCTCTTCAATCAGATCATAGCTCTTAAGAGAAAAACCAATCCCCCCAGGATACTTGTCATACAGATAGACAGCCTGACCTGCCGTAGATCCGGCGTTTACGGTTGTACCAATGTCCAAGGGGTCACACATCACAAAAAGCGGAACCACTTCACGAAGAACATTTGAAAGGCCAAGTAATCCTTCAGATGGCACTCTACCCCATTTCCTGACAATTGCGAAAACCTCAGGAGGAGGCACAATCCATAATCCAACGGTTTCCAGCACCCGCGGCGGAAGATTGCATTTTCCATACCCTATAGAATCACGGCTTCCAAATTTGATTTTACGGAACATAAAAGTCAGATCGGTAACAGAAACATCACCGAAGGCGAGTTCACTTATCCTCCATCTATCCTTTTTTTCTTCACGATCAACCTTTACGCGAGTTTCCGTAATCGATTGAGTATAATAATCAACATCACACTTGCTGACAAAAGCCACTTTTTTCTTAATATCCAAATCATTTACAAAATAGGTCTCCGCCTGGTGCAGATATACGGCCTGGGGATGAATTTGTTGAAAAGCGCTTGCTTCATCTATAGTTCCAATAACCCTGTTTTCGTCAGTCTTATCAATAATTGTATAACTGTCCGGTGAAATATTTCGCAGATTTACTGAAGCGCTTGGATATCCATGCCCTCTCCAATACCATTTCCCTTTTACAAAATTGAATTCGCGTTCCTCCTCTAGAAGCTCCGCTATAGCGGGAGCGTATTCTCCCATTTTCAAAACTTCGCTACCGGAAAGCGGGAGCTCAAATGCTGCCGCTCTTAATTGCCCGAGAAGGACATAAGGATTCTCCGGATCGATTATCGCGTTCTCGGGTGATCTTCCAAAAAAATAATCAGGGTGTTTTACGAGATATTGATCCAATGGAGTATTGTGGGCCAGGAAAAAGACAACCGATTCTACATCTCCCCTTCCCGCCCTTCCAGCCTGTTGCCATGTCGAAGCTATACTGCCCGGATAACCCACTATAACCGAAGCTGTAAGAGCCCCAACATCTATCCCAAGTTCAAGGGCATTTGTGCTTATAACAGCCTTAAGCTCACCTTCAAAGAGACGCCGCTCAATCTCCCTCCGTTCTTTTGGAAGATAGCCCCCTCTATACGGGTGTACAGCGTCATCAAGCGAAGAACGATAACTATTCAAAATGCCGCGAATGTAACGCGTTATTACCTCACTTACAACCCGCGACTTGACAAAGGCTATCGTCTGAACATTATCCATAACGAGCCTGGCTATAATATCGGCTGCTTCAACGTTTGAACTCCGCCGCTCCATTCCCATCTCATCGATGGTTGGAGGATTCCATAGAATAATCTTTTTTTCGCCCCGCGGTGACCCATCCTTTTGAATAACCTTTATACTCCTGCCGATTAATCTCTCCGCGTGCCCACCAGGGTTCGCTATTGTAGCCGACGAAGCAACATATACCGGACTAGCTCCGTAGTGACGGCAGATCCTTTCAAGCCTTCTCATAACATTCGCCACGTGAGACCCAAAGATTCCCCTGTAACTATGTATTTCATCAATAACAATAAAACGCAATTGCGCGAAAAAACGCGCCCATTTTGCGTGATTCGGCAAAATGCCGGAATGTAGCATATCAGGATTCGTCAAAATAATATCGGCCTCACCTCTCAGCTTCTGCCTCCGGGAGGTAGGGGTATCCCCATCGTAAGTACCAGCCTTAATACCTATAGCTTCCCCGAAACGTTCAAGAACTCTGAGCTGATCCTGTGCGAGAGCTTTTGTTGGATAAAGATACAATGCCTTGCTTTTTGGGTCTTTGATAAATTCTTCAAGAACCGGAATATTATAACATAATGTTTTTCCACTCGCCGTCGGGGTTACTATTACCACACTCTCTTCTTGCCTAAGCGCTTTTATCGCTTCTACCTGATGTGTGTATAGTCTTTCTATTCCGGAATTCTTTAGTACATCCGCCAAAACCGTAGGATGAGGCCGATCGAGCCTTCCCCACTTGGCCTCACACGCTGGAATCGTATGAGTAAAAGCTATTTGTTTCCTGTAAAAATCGTCCGCCTTCAGTTTTTTTAAGAATCGTTTTGTGTTCAATCCCTTCCC
>JAGHBT010000067.1 GCA_021160845.1 bacterium
AATATTAATACCGAAACCAATTCCGTAACACTGCCAAAGGGGACGCAAATTGATCTTGCCGGCGTGGCGAAGCGTTACGGGGCTGACAGATGCGTGGCAATACTTAAAAGAGAAGGGGTAAGATCCGCCCTTGTTAACTTGGGAGGGAATATCTACGCTATAGGTACACCCCCAGGCAAAAATGGATGGATTGTCGGAATACGAGACCCTCGTAATAAATCTAAAATAGTAGGGTATATTATCCTGAAAAACGAAGCCGTTGCAACCTCCGGAAATTATGAAAACTTCATTAAAAGAAAGGATAAAACAATCGGCCATATCATAGATCCGATAACCGGGAAACCAATCTCCGGCAATACGCTCAGTGTAACCGTTGTCTCCCCAACAGCCACCGCTTCCGACGCATTCTCTACCGGCCTTTTTGTTCTCGGGCCAAAAAGGGGAATAAACACTCTGGAACAACTTACACTAAACAATTCTACCAACTACATATCCAAAACTGCTAATCGAACTAATCGGAACAGGATAGGCAAATACGCCGGGGCTATCTTTATCATTTCAGAAAATAACGGGATCAAATTTGTAAAGAGTGCCAATCTGGACGGGAAATTAATCCTGGAATAGTTTAAAAAAAGGGAACATCCAGAGCTGGACTCCGTAAGAAAGGGGTCAGACGCCGAATGTTCTCTTTCCTAATTAGAAATATTTCCTAATATTAAATCAAAACCACTTCTTACGAAGAACACACTCTGAGCAATCGTGAATCTTGCCGATAATAGGTTCTCTCCCTGATTTTTCCGCAATCTTGATTTCAATCCTGTTCATTAGACCTAGAAGAATTCCAAGCACGATAAAAGCCCCCGGCGGCATTATCATTAAAAGGAGAGGATGATAGGAATCACCAAATACCAAAATATTAAATATGGTTCCGTTCCCAAAGAGTTCCCTTATGGCGCCAATAATAGTGAGGGACACCGCAAAACCTAGCCCCATTCCAAGACCATCCATGACAGATAGCCAAACTGAATTCTTTGAAGCAAAAGCCTCCGCTCGCCCCAGAATTATACAGTTAACAACTATAAGGGGGATAAAAAGTCCAAGACTTTTATGGAGAGCGTGAAAATATCCATTCATAACGAGATCCACAATAGTAACAAATGTTGCGATAGCCACAATAAATGCAGGTATACGTATCTTCTTGGGAATAAATGATCTCATCATAGAAATAACCACATTAGAAGAAAGAAGAACAAATGTCGTCGCCAGCCCCATTCCTAAACCGTTTACCGCTGTAGTAGTAACAGCCAGAGTTGGACACATTCCAAGCACCAGCCTGAAAACCGGGTTTTGACTCCAAAATCCCTTTAGAAGCTCTTTGCCTGCGCTCATTATTTCTTCTCCTCATTTCCCCTTTTACTTTCGCTGCCGGAATTTTCCCCGCCGATTATTTCATCAATATGAGAACTGAAAAACTTTAACCCTTTGAGAGTCGCTCCTGTCACGGCTCGTGACGAAATTGTAGCTCCGGTAATCTCCTTAAAAACCCCTCCGTCCTTCTTTACTTTCCAGACTCCAGTGTTATCGATGCTATGGTTTTTGAACAGGGACCTAAACTCGTCAGACTGAATCCTGGCTCCCAACCCGGGAGTCTCCGCGTGTTTTAAGATTTCAATACCTTGAATAACACCATCTGGGTCAACTCCTACCAGAAATTCTATGTCCCCGGAATAGCCGTCATGTGATACTACTGAAAATGCCACACCGTTGATTTTACCACCCTTTTTTCCCCTGAATACCTCAATAGTATCTCCTGTGGTATCGGGAACAAACACCCTGTCCTTGATTAATTCATTGTCAAAAGACGGTAGAACATTTCTCACGGCCTTCATCTTCTGCTCGCTCAAAGCCTTCTTGACAGGTTGTTCTGTCTTCTGATTTACAAAAGCAAGCACACCGGCGGACACGGCAGTAATAACTGTCAAAATCAGAGTTAACCGGAATATCTCTTTCATTACTCTAATACCTCCATGTTTTTATTCTATGCCGTTCTGGCTCCAAACACCTTTTGTTTTGTATAACGATCGATAAGAGGAGTCGCAGCGTTCATAAGCAGAATCGCAAAACTTACCCCCTCCGGATATACGCCGAACAACCTGATAAGAACAGTTATCACTCCACAACCCATCCCAAAGACGATCTTTCCCAGGGGAGTGATCGGGGATGTAACATAATCTGTTGCCATAAATATAGCACCCAAGAAAAGGCCGCCTGTTAACACATGAAATGTAGGATTGGCATAGTGAGTCGGATCAATCAAATAGAATATCCCTGTTATAACCCATACAGAACCGATAAACGAAGCCGGTATATGCCAAGAAATTACCTTCTTCGCGATAAGAAAGAGACCTCCAGCCAGGAGAAGAATAATCGAAACTTCTCCGATGCACCCACCCCTGTTGCCAATAAGAAGATTTAAAATATCTTCCCGCCCAAACCCCATTTCGATATGCCCAAGCGCTTTGAGGCTCTCCCCCATACTCCCAAGAGGAGTCGCCGTAGTAACAGCGTCCACTCCCCATTTAGAAGGAGCAATCCACCTTGTCATCTGTACAGGAAAAGATACTAACAATACAACACGGCCTATGAGCGCAGGATTGAACGGATTATATCCAAGTCCTCCAAAGAACTGTTTAGCGACAACAATCGCGAAAAAAGTCCCGGTTATAACAAGCCACCAGGGACTACCGGGCGGCAGGTTAAGGGCTAGTAAAAGTCCGGTAAGTACAGCGCTTCCGTCCCGAATACTGACGGGGCGTTTCATAACCCACCGGGCAAGAAGTTCAAAAACAAGAGCCGAGAATATCGAAATAACAATTACCCTTAGCGAGTAAATACCGAATATATAGATGGAGAAGAGAGCGGCAGGAAGAAGAGCAAAAATAACCAGTTGCATGATTCCGGCTGTTGTCTGTCCATCACTAATGTGTGGAGATGAGCTGACAAGAAATCTCGCCTCAATAGTATTTACCTTCTTTTTCTTCACAGGTTTCTCAGAAATTTTATCTTCCTTCGCTACTTCTTTTCCCTCTTTATCCCCGGATTTCCGATCTTTACCTTTCATTTCATCTTCCAAAAGAACCTCCAGATATTTACACTACACAGACACTCATACTCAATAACAGCTTAATACATATATTGAAACAGCCAACGCCGCTCAATCGCCAACATTAGCCCGCTTTTTTTGATCTCTTGCGAATCTCGGCCTTGGCTCTTTTGAAATGCTGAACCAACGGTCTTTTTGATGGGCAAACATAGGCACAGGAACCACATTCTATACAGTCCATAACATTATACTCTTCTGCCTCTTCGTAACGCATTCTCTCTGCAAAAATGCCAAGGGCGGAAGGATTAAGATTCATCGGGCAAACGGTCAAACACCGACCGCAGCGGATACATGGATTGTTCTCGTATTGGGCAACCTCATCATCTTTAAGCAGAACTATCCCACTTGTTCCCTTGCTTACCGCGGAATCAAGTGAATACTGCGCTACCCCCATCATAGGCCCGCCACTTATTACCTTGGCGGTATCTTTGGACATGCCACCGCAAAATTCTACTATATCCCTGAATGAGGTCCCTACACGAGCGAGTATATTACCCGGTTCTTTAATACCATTACCTGTAACCGTAACCACACGCTGTAGGAGAGGCCGGCTGAGTCTGGCCGCTTCAAAAGCAGCAAAACAGGTCCCAACATTCTGAACGAGAGCGCCGGCTTCCATCGGCAATCCTCCAGTTGGAACTTTCCTTCCCGTTATAGAATAAATAAGTTGTTTTTCCGCTCCCTGAGGATAGACAACTTCCATCGCCTCAACGCGGAATCCATCCATTCCCACAGTAAGACTCTCCATTTTTTTAATCGCGTCAGGTTTGTTCTTTTCAATAGCTACGACAATATTATCAACATTAATCGCCCGAGCTAAAAGAGATGCCCCTTCAAGAATCTCCTCTGCTTTTTCCAGCATCAATCTGTGGTCGGAGGAAAGATAGGGTTCACATTCAGCGCCGTTTAGAATAAGAATATCAATCGGCTTATCTTTAGGGGGAGAAAGCTTAACGTGTGTTGGAAAGGTCGCGCCCCCCATCCCCACAATCCCGGCGTCACTAACTATACTCTTAATTTCATCCGGAGTGAGCGCGGAGATATCCCTTTCCTTGTTACAACCTTCAACCCATTCATCCTCCCCATCAGGGATAATAACAGCAGCCTCCATTTCCGTCCCCACAGGGGAGGGATAAAAGCCTATAGATTTAATTTTACCTGATGTAGGTGAATGAACAGAGCTTGAAACAAATCCTCCCGCTTGGGCTATAACCTGTCCCTTCTTAACCTCATCCCCCACCTTTACAACAGGTTTGGAAGGAGCTCCAAGATTCTGGGAAAAATATACAATTAATTGCTCCGGCAAAGGCATCACTTTGATAGGCTTGCCGCTTGCCATTTCTTTATGATAGTCGGGATGTATGCCACCAAAAAACCCCTTAGCCATCAGGAACCACCTCCCACCGCTTGATTAATCTCACCTTCACGGTTACAAACCATTATAGTCCCCATCGGACATTCGGCCGCGACACTTTCCGGTATCACCATATCATAATTGATAACAGCAAGAAAGTTATCCATCCGGATAGCTCCCTCCGGTGCAGCCTTTACACATTTCTGGCAACCTATGCATGCAACTTTACAGTTTTTCTTAGCCGCCGCGCCCTTATCATGAGACGAACAAAGGATATGAACTTTTCTCTCGGCCGGCACCAACTTGATGATACCCTTGGGACATGCTTCAACACATTTGCCGCAACCGGTACATTTATCACTGTTGACCCTTGCTATCCCCTCGGGTAAAATATCTATCGCTCCGAACGAACAAACCCCGACACATGTCCCCAATCCGAGACAGCCGTATGAGCACGC
>JAGHBT010000325.1 GCA_021160845.1 bacterium
CCGTGTAAAGCGTATTCAGTTCGGGCACATGGATTTCGAGCTGCCGATATTCGACGAGTTTCGCTTCGAGCGCGTCGAATTTCGCCTGAAGTTCATCGACGAGTATCGCGCGATAATCGGGGTCGCCGACCTGCGTCGCCAGTCAAATCAAAAGCTTCCGAATAAAACCGATAAAATCCCCGAGATTGAGCCTCTCTGGACGTCTTGTTTTCTGCGGCATCTTTGCACCCTCTTTCGGCAAAAATTTTCAAACTCATCGAAATTATGTCGTTTCCGCAAACTCAGATATCGTCTATGCAGGCTCCGGTCTCATCCTTGCACACTCCCGGCGCGCCCATGCGCGCTCCAACTCTTTACATGCGCGTTCCAACATGACATCTGCTTGCTCTAACTCTTTACATGCACCCTTTAACATGACATCTGCGCGCTCTTAGATGAAACATAAGCGTCCTTATGTCAATTATGCAAGCCCTCTTAAGCCGCCTGCAAGCTCCAAAAACCCCCTGCACGCGATTTTTCATTTTCCTGCGGCTTTCAAAACTCTCATAACATCTTAAAGAACAACAAGTTAGCGGCGTTTTCTCCGTTTCGCCCCGATCTAAATTCGTTACAATGCTCCCGCGTTGTAACGGCGGCACCGGCCGCAACGGTTGACGCTCCGCGTCCTCTTCATTGTACTTACACCCAATCTCTCTCAACCTCCAGAATCCCATCATCCCCCGCATAATTGCCCGCGCTCGAATATCGCCAGTGAACCGGATCGTCAACATAACCCCGCCGAACAGGATTTAGGTGAATATACTTAACCTTCCGCCGCAAATCCGAGACGTCGAATATCATCTCCGGGTGAATACCCTCCTGCCATATCTGATACTCCCTGTCCGTCTTATGCTCGAGTTTATGCTGTTTAATCTGCTTAAGGAACCCTATTTGCGATGTCTCTTCAAGAAAGTCAATAATTTGCCGTGCAGTGTAAGATTTGAATCGAGCGATTGTATTATTTAAATCGGAGGCACTTGCAATAATATGGATGTGATTTACCATTAATACGTATGCGTATATTTTTAGATTATCGTTGTTTTGTAAATATCTAAGCGAGTCAAAAATAATATCTGCGGCTTTTGGCCTTGAAAAAACCGGCAACCAGCCTACAATAGTGGAAGTGACAAAATGCGGCTTATCTTTTCCGTATATTTTATATCGGTCTCTTGTCATGTTAAGAGTTGACGCGGAGCGTCGGGATTAGCGCGCCCACGCAGAGCGTGGGTGCGAAGGGAAAAATCGCTTTCTTGCAGAACATTTTCACCTCCATTTATTTAAGTAAAATAACTTTTTTCGAAATAACATCTTCGTCTTCTCCGCTTTTAGTTGTTATGAGATATATCCCATTTGGCACTTTCTTCCCCATGTTATCTATACCTTGCCAATTAAATTTATTCGCGATAGGTTTTTGATCACTAATCTTGTTGCCCAAAATGTCATATATCGTTATTTTTTTCGTTCCCAGTGGCGCTTCGATTGTGCATGAGGAATTGAATGGGTTGGGGTAAACATTGATTTTATACCGATCCGGCGTTTTGGTCTCTTCTACGCCCGATACCGTCGAATCGGTTACAAAGCATTTAACGTAAGGTTCCCATGTTCCGTCGTATTCGGCGCAGACAATATAAAAATTTCCCTCTATATCAAAAGCACAAGTTGCATTGTGGTGATGAGCTTCATTGGCAGGAAAATATACAAGTGAACCGGGAATGCCTATCGCACAATATGTGCTATCCGGTAACTCCGATGAGGTTCTATGCTTAAAAGCTACTAAACCTACCGTATCGTTAAATCCGATGTTCGTGCAAGTATTGTGATAGACAAGATCTCTGTCGAAAAACTGGAAAGTTCTATCGCCAGATGGTTCACGGTATACAACAAAATATGTATCTACTTCGACATAAGGTCCCCTAAATACCGTCCCATCGTGTAAAACATATCCATCTACGAATGCGGCAGGGATTCCATTCAGAGAATTATGGAATAGGGAATCAGGATAGTCCCTAATAGTCCCCATTGTATCCCAAACAACATCGCCGCCATCGAGTATCTTAGCCTCGAAAACCTGCGCAGGATACGAAGGTGGATAAGGCATGGCTTGCATTAAAATATGGAAAGTGGTATCGCCTAAACCTTTGTTTATAACCGGTGTATGCACCAGAGCCCAAGGGCCCCAAAGCGGGGAGTTTATTATAATCATGGAATCGCATACAAAATCCGGCTCGGGCGTAAACTGGAACCTTTGAAGCATAATAGCAGAAGGAGAAAAGATGTTATCCATAGAGGTTGTCAACCAAATCCCATCATCCATAACTATCATCCCCCTCTCATCTATATAAGCCATGTAACAGGTATCTGCATCTGTTGTGCAATCTGTCGGTTCATAGACTAATGTTGTCCCTGTATAAGCAAACATATATGAATAGTTGTAACCATAACTATAGTAAACCGTATCACCCGGTTCAGCAAATCCTGGTCGCCGCCCAATAATGTAGGGGATGAGCGTGACTAGTCCGGAGTGCTCGGTAAAATCAAGAGTAAATGTATCTTCCCATACAACCGCGTCCTTTACGATTTGTCCAAACCTTATTATCGATGGTCTGGTAGAAGCTACCCGAATTCCCTCCGAAGCTATGAACATAACGCCGGAATCCGGCGATTCCATGAGGAATAAATCCCCCGATTGCCAACCGCCGATAGTATCCGCCGGTCCCATGTATAGTTTTGGCAGCCAGCCGTCTGCGAAGGCAATGCTTAAAATCCCAAATAATATAAAAGTGAAAATCAAGAACGCTTTTTTCATCTCTCCCCTAATCTCCGGCTGTTTTCGTGCGTTCGGCCACGGCATGGCGTGGCCGCGTAGTGGGTGGGTGTGCGGCGCGGAGCCACGAAGTGTGTGAGAAAAAGTATTCGCCAAAGAATCATTATCCTCCTTGATTATGTTCCCCTATGAACAAACTTAATACCATATTATCTGTTGTCAAGCGATATATTTATTTTATATCATACTGCACCTTTCATATCCGGCCAACCAGCGGGTAAAATGCGATAACCAGTTATTAGAGTATCATCAATATTTGAAATTGTTACATCATTTACACCTGAATCTGGAATACATATAATTCCAGAATTATATAAAAAGGTTGGATAATTAATAGAATCTGAGAATTCGTCAGATTCTATTCCTTTCGTTCTGAAACGCCAGAAGACCTGGCTTTCAGTATAAAATGAATCCGCCCACACACCCGGGATTTCAATTACTACAATTGTGCTATCATCGTCTGAATGGGTTACTTCAAAAATGGCTGTAGAGTCATTGAAACCGGGGATTAATGTTATCCATTTCGCCTGCAACAAACATGGAACAAACATCATGAAAACAACAAACATAATCGCATTCTTTTTCATCGTTTTTGCTCTCCTTATTTAATATACACCGC
>JAGHBT010000311.1 GCA_021160845.1 bacterium
ATGCTATTAAGATCACTAACTACACCGTCACCCATAACAAGAAGATTAGTCTTGTGGTTGTGTGGTGTGGCTCCCTCGTCATTTGCCCAGGCTTCAAGCAACGCGCAATCGTTTGACTCATCAGTTGTGCCATTGCCGATGGTTCCTGAATTAAGATCACCGGAGTCCCAGATAATAGTATGATAGAATAGTCCCAGATTTTTGACATCGGTACGGCTCTCGGGGCCGTTTCCAACCGTTGATGACGGGCTTTTAATGTCATAACGGTCCGGGTAGCCGGTGGAGAGAACGGCATTCAGGGCGGTGTCGAGATAATCCTGGACAAGTCCGTTCCAGCTTCCGCGGCCGTCGAAACCGTCGACATAAAGGATATTAGTATTGCCGGTCGGGAGACAGGTAAATTCGAAAGTGCCACCATTAAGCGCGTTTTCCGGCAGGTAGGATGTCTTGCCATCCATATCCTTGGCAGAGAAGTAGTATTCTACCATATATCCCTTTGTAAGAAGTGAATCGTTAAGATCGAACATATATTTATCCATCATTACTGTGCCATTATCGCCGATCCTTGCCGTGTCACCCTGAAGCTTGGTCCATTCGCTATTATCGCTGATATAGGTCATCCAGGGATCACTGATCATTTGGAGGCCGTAAAGATCAGGTTTTCCTCCCGGCCCAATGTCATAGGCTTTAACATGGATATAGACCGCCGCGCCGCCGCTGGGATCCTCGATAAGCCCGCCGGCAATAGGCGAAGTAACGCTGACCACAATTGAATCGCCGGGATCGATTCTGGTAGTAGCGCTGGATTCGGTAATATTTTGGGCCATATCCGCTCTTACAAAACCATCCGTATCTTCTACAGGCGGGAAGTTGTCCTGGAATATGTCCAGGCCGCGGTAATACCACTGAGGGCCGGATATATCAAAACGTTGAATACTGACATTATCGAACCATGGTCCTGGGGTATGGTTTTCACATGTCCCATAGATTCCGCCCCAGCTATCACACATATCTATAATATTAAGTTCAACCTGAAGCGTATCGTTCGGCGAGGTAACAAGGTCGCTTATAATATTACCGGAGTAGTTATATCCATAATAGGGCCAATAATAACCAAAATCCCGATCCTTCCAATCCTGTGGGCAGCCGTTAATTATGTTACGGACAGCCCAGTTATAGAAGATAAGATTATCAAGAGGGAGATCGCCGTACATCTCGAACTTAAAAAGTACACCCCCAAAATTATCCCGCTCGCCGGCAGGGATGGTCATATCTTGGATATTGTCATTATTTGATGAATACCTTGTCATGCCGATAGGCGCTGATATAACCGATTCATTTTGACAGGGGGCTTTCGTACCGCCGCCGTTAAGACAGAAGGGAGTCACATAAAGCCCAGGGTACTTATTCTGGTCCGCCTGTACCGTTGAACCAAAAAAGAACATGATCTGTGTGGTCAGGTTCTCATTGCATGGGTCTTCGTTCAGTACTTTCATCCCGGACCTTAGGCTGCTGTACATGCCAAACGCGGAATCGTCCATGGATTGCCAGATGCCGGCGCTGTGATCTCCGACAAAGGCTGCTTCAAAATCTTCAAAATTATAGTAGCTTCCTGTGTCATGAACGGTAATACTGTCGATTATGACAGCTCCATCTGTATCGTAGAGACCATCCTGATCACTCCAGGCACCATCCGATGTGAAATGGAAGCGGAATCTTGTACTTCCGCCCACAGTGGCAGAGTCTACTGAGTATGAATCGATAACATCACCAACACCGCCATAGGTTGCGAGATTTACCCAATCGTTGTTATTTTTATATTCAATATAAAGTTCATCATATCCGGCGCCTTCGCAGTCAAAAACGGCATGAAAATCCAGATAGAGGGTTTCCTCAAATATAATTTCTTCACTTACAAGCTGTTGATCCCAGCTATTTCCATATCCGGGAGCGGTACTCCACAAGCACATATAACAGTCATTGCCTGGGCGGGCTCCGCACCACATCGACTGTGAGCCCTCTATTGGCACAAGGAGTCCATGGCCCCCCTCTTCGAGACCGGAAAAATCATCCACATGGAAGAAGGTGTCCACCTGAGCTGTATTATCAACCTTTGTCCAGCCCTGCCAGTTGTTAACCTCAAAATTGTATCTTATAACATTATATGTATCTACCACCGAAGCCTTGTAGAATCCGGGTGTGCGGTTATCTCTTAGAAAATTGGTTTTTCCGGAGGTTTTTATAACGGTCCTGCCGCTTTTTTTTATGTCACGCGCCATGGTCAAGCCGCTAAAGGCCGCGGCCAGGGACACAACCAGAATGAACACTATAGCCTTTTTCATTTTTTTCTCCAGGGTTGAACCGGCATTTCCATTACGGAGTATCCATGGGTTATTTCAGCTTGATAATTGATTCATTTACCAATTCAGCGGCAGCAGCCGGAATAAGTCAATATACTCTGAGAAGGTCAATTATAATTCCGGATTGAAATAGCCATCACCCTGTATTATACCAGAAATTGGCGAATATGTTAAGAGGGAATATAGGGGGGGTACATCATTTGTTTCATCAATTAATCTCGCGACTCGATCGGCAATGTGATATTATTGATATTTGAGGAGTTAGATCGATAGTGCGAGGGAATTTTTAGCTGGGGAAGAATTTTAATATGAATACTGTCAAAAGATGTATGAGTGGTAAGGGCGCAAAGTTCGCGTTGTGGGGGGTACTAATCACCGCTGTATCCATCAGGGTGGTTTACCTTGTCCAGCTTGGCAGGTCTGATCTGGAGTGGCTTCTTCCTCTTGATATGCATTTTTACAGAGAACTTGCGGAAAGGTTGTCCTCTGGTGAAGGGTTGCCGGGGGGTGCGTTATCTTTCAATCCCCTTTACCCGTTTTTTCTTTCAGTCATTTTTCGAGTTTCGGGAAACGGGCTACTTGTTCCCAGGATTATACAAGCACTGTTGGGGGTTTTTACAATCTATCTTCATTATGTAGCTGGAAAAGAGATTGTTAAAGCTAACGGGAGTGACGAGTTTAAATCCGAAGCAACCGGTATTTTCGCCGCGGCAATGGCTCTTTTTTATCCGCACTTTCTTCTGTATGAGGGGAGTTTGCTAGCGACCTCTATTGTAACTCTTCTCCTGATTTCCACTTTTGTTCTCGCGATCAGGATAGATCATCATATATCCGGCATTTCGAGTTTGAAGATTGGATCAAAGAAACTATCATCTCTTGCCGGGGCATTTTTACTCGGTGTTTTAATGGGGGTTGGCGCGCTTGGAAGGCCTAATCTCTTTTTTCTATTAATACCGGCTGTAGTAGTATGGCTCTTTTTTAGAAGAGGTGTTGGTGGAAACGGGTGCGTTACGGCTCTGTTCTGTACTATCGGCGCCGCTGTTGTTCTAAGTTTGCCGATAGCCTTTAACGCCGCTAAAACGGGGCGTTTTGTTCCTGTAACCTCGCACGGGGGTATTAATTTTTATATCGGAAACAGGCCTGGAGCGGATGGAGTATATAAACCACCCAAGGGCATGAGAGGCGATATGAGAGGGCTTGTGAAAGACGCAAGGAAAAGGGCTCAGCAGCAGCTAAAAAAAGAAGAGCTTACTGACGGGGAAGCCTCTGAATATTGGTTCGGCAGGACGGTAGAAGGGATAAGGGAGGATCCGACCCGCTGGCTTAACTTGCTTGGAAGGAAGTTCTTTCTCTTTTGGAATAAGACGGAGATTCCCGATGTAATTGATATCTCTTTCTATAAAGAGTCCTGCTCAGTAATGAACCTGTTGTTTATACCATTTTCCATTATATCCGTGCTCGCAATAATGGGGTTGTTTGTCCTTTTCCTGATTAAGAGAAACAGAGCGATTTTTACGGTGTTTATGGGTTCGGCGGTTTTTTCAGTTCTTCTTTTTTATATCAATTCCAGATATAGAATTGTGTCGGTGCCGATTTTTATTCTATCGGCTTCGGTATTTTTCTCGTGGATTTTGGATGAGGTTAGAAAAAAGAGCTGGAAAAAACCGGCTGCCGCTGTATTTCTTGCGCTGGCGCTATTCTTTGTTCTTGTAAACCGGGAGATGGTGAAAATAAACAGGAGCGCGATGTATGCCTTTCTCGGTAACCAATACATGAGCAGGAAAAATGAAGAAAAGGCGGAAAGGGCATATTCTATGGCCTATGAGCTTGATCCCGGCAGAGTGGGAGCCAGGATCAATTACGCGAGAATTTTGAATAGACGCGGCAAACCGGATAAAGCAAGGCTCCTTTATGAATCCGCTTTTAAGGCCTTTCCCGATTTTCCCCATTTGGCTATCGAATATGGGGTTGTGCTCGAGAGCCTGGGCGAACACGCGAAGGCGGGGGAATTGTACCGCTATGCGTACAATATTGAAAGAGCGGAGGGGAAGGTTTTAGCGTGTAAATACCTTTCCAGAGCTGCTTTGTCAGAAGGGAAAAGGGATCGGGCTGTCTACTGGATAAGAAAAGCCCTTGAAGTAGTTCCCGGAGATGAAAAATTGCTTAGATTGCTTAACAGGCTCGAGACCCCATAAAGATGAAAAATTGCTAAGATTACTTAACAGGCTCGAGACTCCATAAAGATGTTTTTTATGAATTACGAAAGGGCTAAGAGGTATTGAAAATTATTTTAGAGAGAATAGCCTATCGACACATAAGTTTGTTTGTCGAATGCTGCTTCCGGGTCGAGTTTAAATGAAATTGAGATGTCGGCGGATTTGTAATTTGTTAAGAATCCAAAATGCAGAATTGTTCTTTTTCCATTCGCGAGCCGCCGGTCCGCTCCTCCAAGTACGCTCAGGAGGTTCTTGAATAGAACTATTCTCGTGCCGGTCAAGACACGATTGATTTCTCCTTCTTTCATAACAAGGTCGAATTCAGCCGATATTCTACCAAGGATATCATTTCGAGCCAGAGCGATATTCCAGCTTGGATCGATATTTTCGGTTCGGGTTGGGTAAGAAATACTACTGTAGATATTTTTCTTGACGACACCGAGCCATAGTTTTTCTCTGAGCCTGGCAGTCCATCCCACATCCATAGCCATTCCTGAACAGTTCGCGTTGTCAAGATCGTTCCATCCTTTGAGCATTCTCCATGTTATACCCACACTGTTGAAATGGTTGATACTGTAAGCTCCGGAAAAGCCCACCGTACTTTCATTCCAGGCTGAACCGCCGGCGAGCTCAAGATCCAAATGAGAAATGCTCAGAGCGACTCCCACTCTGCTGAGGGGCGTTTCATTACCACGAAAATTCCTGTGACCCAGCAGGGTGGTTCCGACGGAAAGGGTGCTGTAGTTTGCGGGCATACCGGGTACCGGTTTTGTTGTCCCAAGCATGGCTCGGGGGCCGTTCATAAAACATAGATTGGCAGGATTCCAGTAGCTACTGGCGTCATTTCTAATAAGGAGTGTGGCGGCGCCCGCTAATCCCTCTCCCTCAGCATCCCATCCAAGGGGAAGAAATGTTCCACCCCTGGATCCTTCGCCGGCATACGCGGAAGTACTGAAGCTGCTTGCGGCGAGCAGTGATAATACTATAAATATGGTCGGAATTTTTATTTGTTTCATTATTGCCTTACTACAGCTACGAACCCTTTGTCAACAGTTTTAGTATCGTTATAATATACTGTAATTACAGCAAGATACGCGCCGTTTCGCACTGCCTCGCCATCGTTGTTAAGTAGGTCCCATTCTATCTGAAAATATCTTGCCGGGCCCATACTTGAAATTGATCTGACTACTTCTCCCCTTAGATCGAATAATTGAATTATTACTTTTACCGCGGATTCTGAAGTTGATACTATAAAGTCATCAGGTCCGCGGAAGGCTTCGGGAAATGAATTTTGTGAAGAAGTGTCGTAGGTTACTAAAATGTGGTTTGATTCTTCGCTTTCATTCCCCGCTTTGTCGATAACTCTAGCCCATATTTCATTTTTCCCCTCCTCGAGGTCAATGGCTGGGTTTGAAGTAAGGGCGTTTACAGTATCGGATGATGTATCTCCGTCATGAAGGCGGAAGAATATAACAATGTCGGCATGTGAATCCAGATTATCTCCATAGGATAATTCAACCTCCGGAACCAGTACAGGCGATGCCGGTTGTGACAGAACGGGTGGGTCTGGCGCGGTGAGATCGATTTCGAATAGAATCGTATTATCTGTGCTCTGGCCGAATTTGTCCCGTGCGTAAACCTCGAGCGAGTAATTACCCTCGATGTAACTTCCGCCCGAGGATACTGAATCGAGTATAACAATATTCCAGTAGGTTGTGTCTTTTAAGGTATAGACTGTATTGGGGGTAATAGTTAGGCTGTCATTCCAGACAAATCCCAGGCTGTCAATAGAGCTTCGATCGTATATGGTACCTGATATCGAGTCAGGAGGTTGCTTTGTATATTTCGATATTGAAGTAATAAAGGATATCTCGGGACTATCGGAATCCACATTGATATATCCTTCGTCTGTTCCAATGTTTCCGGCAAGGTCTTCGATCAGCATTGATATTGTGTAAACACCGCTGACTGAATTTTCCGGATTCCACTTAAGGCAATATGAACCGTTGGAAGAGACATCAAGTGTGATATCTTCAATATTATCTTCAGGGTCAGCTATCGTAGCGGAAGTCTTACTTCCTTCATTAAATTCTGTTATTGTATAATAGATCAGGACTTTGTTAGTTGTGTCTGTGTTGTCTGGACTGAATACCCCCGGTTCAATACGGTCTATGTGGATAGAGGGGGGGGATGTATCGACTATTACGGTTCTTTTTATATTAATTGTTGTATCCGGACCTGTGGCGTAAAGATAAAGGAGATATTCTGAATCGCTCAGAAGTGATTCCGATGAATCCTTTCCTTCCCATTGGGCTATATAGCTGCCTGAATCAGGGTTGATTTCTGAAATCAGTGTGTCAAATATTTGCGTTTCCGACATATTTAATATTGTAACAACAAGAGAATCGAAGTTACTTAAAAGAGCAATATGAACAGGGGATTCATCCTTTATTCCATCACCATTTGGCGAAATGGAAGGATAGTCGATAATAATGCTTATATCAGATGTCTCTGTGGCGCCATGCGTAAAAACAGCGAGAAACAAAAGCGAGAATATCATCAGCAGAGCTTTATTCTTTTTCAAACTTCACTCCCAGTTTACAAGTCTCATGAATTATAAGAAGATACAAGAGCTATAGTCAAGGCGAAAGAGAATGATTTTAAAATCTTTGTTCAAGCGCATACCGTTGTTTTTGCTCCTTATTATCATAAACATGAAACATCAATCCGCGCTTGCCGCAAGCGTATTGAAGAGAAAAAGTGAGGAACTTGGATTTGTATCTGAATAGTCAATAATGCTTAGAAATTTTAGTATCCCCATTTTGTAATTTCCATGTTGAACTATATTGGAAGATATATTATTGTTGAAATTCCTTGATTGCTGTTTAGTGATTTTAATCAATTGATGAGAAAAAGGTCTGGAGGTAGACTTTGGCTGTTGATGTAATTTTTCAGCTTATTGGTGGATTGGGGTTCTTCCTTTTTGGTATAAAATTTATGTCGGAAGCCCTCAGTAGGATCTCAGGTAACAAGGTTAAAAATATTGTTTCACACCTTACCTCCAACAGAATTGTTGCCTTTTCCGTGGGTGCGGGCATAACAGCGATCATTCAGAGCAGCAGCGCTATGACGGTGATGGTTATTGGGTTCATCAACGCGGGGCTTCTCACGCTTAGACAGGCTATACCGGTTGTTATCGGCTCGAATATTGGAACAACATTTACAGCCTGGCTAGTCAGTTTCTTTGCGGTCTTCAAAATCACTCATTACGCGCTTCCCGCCGTAGGTATTGGGTTTGTCCTCATGTTATCCTGTAAAAAGAGCAAAGGCAAAAGGTGGGGTGAAATTATCTTCGGGTTCGGCGTTCTGTTTGTCGGGATCGGGTTTATGAAGGACGCTTTCGCTCCCCTGCAGTCTTCCGGCGGGATTAACAATATAATGGTAAAGTTCAGCCAGTATCCAATCCTTGGTGTACTTGTGGGAACGGTTATAACTATGTTGTTTCAGAGTAGCAGCGCTACAATAGCACTTGTTCAGGTATTGGCTTTTAAGGGGCTGATTGATTTTCCATCCACACTGCCCCTGATTCTCGGTGATAATATCGGAACTACAATTACAGCACAAATCGCGAGAATAGGCGGTACTACGGACAGTAAGCGAATAGCCTGGGTTCATACTCTGTTCAATGTTATAGGCGCAGGTTATATGCTGGTTCTAATCTACCTGGGTGTATATCAGCGCTTAATCGAGTGGATAATACCGGGCGGGGTAACAGCTAAGAATATTATGTTTCATATCGCTCTTTCTCACTCCCTATTTAATATCTTTAATTCGATTATTTTTCTGCCGTTTGTGCGCTGGCTTGAGAAACTGGTTGTCCGAATTGTTGCTGAGCGCCCCGATGAAATTCATATAGAGCCGCAATACCTTGAGAAACATCTAATTGAAACTCCCACTCTAGCTCTGGACCAAAGCAGAAAAGAGATACTAAGAATGCTGCATCTTGCTAAATCGGCGCTGAAAGACGCGATTGAGATGACAACTGAGAATAAGAAGGAATTGTATGGGAAGGTTGTTCGAAAAGAAGATGCCGTAGATAATCTCCAGGCTGAGATCACAAAATATCTAATAGATATTTCGGTAAAAGATTTGGATCAGGAACAAGCGCAGATGATTCCTGTATTTATACATTCCGTCAACGATATTGAGAGAATTTCTGACCAGGCTGAGAATATCGCGGAACTCGTTGAACGAAGGGAAGGAAACGGTCTTCTTTTTACCGATGTTGCCCGTGAAGAACTTAACCAGATGATTCAAGTGGTTATGAAAATGATTAATGATGTTCCCAGCGGTCTGGAAGATGGTAAAACATATCATGCGGTTGACGCTTTGAAGAAAGAAGACTTGCTAAATGAGATGCAGATCAGATTCCGCGAGCGGCATGTCATGAGATTAAAAGAGAGATCGTGCGATGTTCTCGCGGGTCTTGTGTTTACGGATTTTGTTGATTCACTTGAGAAGATTGGAGATCACCTTTCGAATATCGCAAAGGGTCTAAAGCGCGGGTTTAAATGGACATAGATGGGATAAAGCCGGGGACCTGTTTTATTCGTTGGTTTTATTTTCTATTTTTGCCTTGATTCTTTTTATATGATATCCAGCGGAGGACATTGGGTTTATCTTTTTGCATTCTTTCAAATAGTAGATTGCTTTTTCGTAGTTTCCGAGTTTTTCCATTACGTTACCCATAATTAAATAGGTTCTGGAGTCAATCGAGGGATTTCGTAAAGCTCTTATAAGAAGTTTCCGTGCTTTTTCGTAGTTTCCATTACCTATTTCGATTGTAGCCAGGTTAGTATACCCCCCGCATCTGTTTGGAGCCAGTTTGACGGCTTGTAAGAATTTCTTCCTTGCTTCTTCTATTTTACCGTTTGCTTGAAGTTCAATTCCCCAGTTAATTGTCGCCATGGCGAGATTATCTTTGTAAGTTTTATTGTTGGGATCAAGGGTGTTGGCTTTATTATAAGCGGTTACTGCCCTTGGGAAATCCTTTGAACGGTTCAGGGCGTAGCCAAGCTTGGTCCAGTACAATGTGCTGTCGCCGAAACGGGATGTTAGTTTTTCAAGGATGGAGATGGCTTCATCATACCAGTTTATTTCTATATAAGTTTCCGCGAGTCTGAAACGGTAATGGTGGTTGTTCGGCTTGAGCTTCACTGCTTTTGAGAAAAAGGTTGCCGCGTTATTATATTTTTTCTGTTTAAATTTAATTTCAGCAAGGTTGTAGAAGGCCCTGTCGTTTTCGGGATCTTTCTCTGTCGCGTTATAGTAGTAATTAACGGCTTTGTTAGTATTATGATTTTCCCGGGCGAGATTAGCAATAATATATTCGCTTCTTCCTTTACATAGAGGAAGGGAGGAAATCCGCCGCTCAGCAGCCTTTGAGGACGAGTTCACAAGTATTATCGGTATCAGGTGAATTAGTCCCGAAACCGTAATTAGCAGTGCGATTTTAAAGAAACGGGGCATATCGTGTGAGCTCTTCATCTTTGTTATAAGATATAATGAAAATACCGGGGCGGTAGTTAACAAAAGAGACCATTGAATCCCTCCATCTACAGATCCGCTTCCTGAAACAATAATGACAATAGCTGAAATGGCGGTTATTGAAAGTAACGTGTGTTGCCTGTTTGGGCTTGTTCCCGGGTTCTTCTTTAGTCGTGTTGGAACAAGTAAAAAAAGAGCAGCCAGGAAAGCAGGTCCTATGATCATAGCGCTATTAGCTATATTGAGGAGTGATTTGGCCAAATTCCATTGATGGAAGGAAGAGATGACAAAAGCCGTTATATATTTTGAGGGTCCGGCGTTTTCTGATATCAAAGGACAAATTATTTCACACATAATCCACAGTATTATAACCATGCCGGCTGCATTGACGGCTTGCGATCTTTTGTGTTTTGAAAGAAAGGCTATGAAAAAAATATATATAAATCCCGGAAGGAGATATATGGCTGATGGGTGAGAGAGGAGAGAAAGTAATAATAATAAAGCCGGCATCATAAGTGATCCATTTGTCTTTATATATTTAATTGTCGATATCATGTATAGGAATGAGAAAAGAACCGCGATTGGAATATTCCCGCCTCCGCCAAAGAATATGGCGAAACAGCCGTTTGAAACCAACAGAAGAGTCAATAAATTTCTTCCGGGGTAAGATTTTCCAAAGATGATTCCCGTTACATAATACGCGCTTGCGACAAAGAAAAGGCCTGAAATTATACTTACAATGCTCAGTGAAACTGTACTGTTAGCAAGGAAAAGGCTATTTGTTACGCGATAAAAGAGCTGGTTGATTGATGTGGAAACAAAGGAGCCGGGAAGATTAATTGCTCCCCCGGTTATTGCTATTGCTGTTGGGTGCAGGTC
>JAGHBT010000271.1 GCA_021160845.1 bacterium
AGACGTACCATCTGTACTGGCATTATCAATTACGATTGTTTCATATTCGCAAGAAGGGGGATATTCTTTCAGACTGGAAAGGCATTTTTCAATTACATCCTCGCTATTGTAAGTAACAATAATTATAGAAAGCTCCATAAATAATTTATCTTTTCAGGTTAGAATTAATTCTGTTTTTTCATCCGTCCAAAACTCATAAACCTTAAACGCCAAACCAAAAAAACAGCTTCCCATACAATCTTCTTAGACATTTTTGAAACGCCAACTCTTCTATCCGTAAAAACTACAGGAATTTCCTTTATCCTCAAACCCTTTCTCCAGCATAAAAAATTGATCTCAATCTGAAATGAGTACCCATCGCTGCGGATTTTATCAAGTGGCATTTCCTGCAGCACTTCACGCCTGAAACATTTAAAACCCCCTGTGGAATCCGTAAGAGGCAACCCGGTAATAATCCTCGTATAGAGATTTGCCCCATAACTCAAAATCAACCGGCGAAGGGGCCAGTTAACCACCGTTATCCCTTTTAAATATCTGGAACCAACAACCAAATCATTGTTTTTAATTTCCTTAAGAAATCTGAGAATGTCCTCGGGATTGTGTGAGAAATCAGCATCCATTTCTAAAATATACTTTACCTGCGTATTGGATAAACCCCATTTAAACCCCGCTATATACGCCGAGCCCAACCCCATTTTCTTTTCTCTGTGAATAACATATACTCTGTCATTTCTCGCAGCTAGTTCCTCGGCAATATCACCGGTTCCATCGGGAGAATTGTCATCTACAATAAGTATTCCCAGACTATCCGAAATATTCAGAACCGCGTTTATTATTTCTCGAACATTCTCCTCCTCATTATATGTGGGAACTACGACAAGAGCATCCAATTTCAAACGACCTTTCTTTTGAACCCTAAGAAACCCACAATTGATAGAATCAGTGATAAAGCAAAGGCTATTATCGAAATCAGTAACGAAACCTTTATGCCATGTGGCTTATATTTCAATTTAATACTGTGATCACCTGGGTTTAAGGGAAGCGCACGCAGGCAATAATCAGCTCTTAGAATTTCTTTTTCTTCTCCGTCGACTTCAACTTTCCATTCCGGGTAATATATCTCACTCATAACCATAATACATGAATTTTCCACATGTGCATTGATTTCTATCGAATTTACCCCGTAATCATTTATTTTCGCTCTACTTCCACTTGATGACTCAATATTAAGAGAGAGTGGATTTTCAAACAATACGTGCTCGGCGGGATTAAATTCCGGCGATACCATAAAATTAAGCATATCCTCGAGTTTCATAATTTTTACTTTGTCGACAAAGAAAACTCTGGGAAGGACTTTTACGTTTTCGTAAATAACCCCCGAATCCCGCTTCCAGACCATGGGAAAAACAGAGCTTTCCTTAAACAGCGGATCTTGAGAAAGTATGTACTTTACATTCAACATATTAAGTATCTGAACCGGAACCCTTCCGCTGTTAAAGAAAGCAAACATTGTATCCATAAGATTTTGATATATTTGAAGCTTGGCGGCATGATACCCACCTGTAGAGAATAAACCCGATATCATATATTTATTTTCACTAAAGGGGGGCATGCTGTATGACCACCTGCCCAATCCGACTGCCGGGGCTGGGAATATCCTGTAAAACGATTTGTCTTTTTTGAGAAAATTTATCATTTCATCAGGTTTTTTATATTTCTCTCTTTCCTCGCCAGATTTAACAATCCTGTATCCTTCATATCCCCAGGTTTTTTCAGGATGAATAATAGAACCTTTCATGAGAAACATATCCACAAACAAGACTACCGACAAGGCGAGTACTAAATTGCCGCTTTTTATCCTCTTTATCGAGGCGATAAAGAGGATCGCCGCCACAACCGAAAGGAGAAAAATTCTTGTTACTAAATCTTTCACAAAACCATCGGCGGCTTTGTCAACGAAACGAACTTTACCGATTACCGAACTATGCAATATTCTCTCTTTTATTCCACTATTTCCAATAAGCACAATGGAAAGGACAACAACACAAACAATCAAAGAATAGCGAAAAATTTTTATGTATTTTGGACTGGATAAAACGCCCGCACGATACATAGTTAAAATCTTTTCAATACCAAGTCCCATTAGAGTAACTATCATCAATTGCTGAACAATAAGTACCATAACCGGAACCCGGAACTTGTTAAAATAGGGAAAGTATCTAAACATAACTCCGAAAAAAGGAGAAAACTTCCCAAAACTCATCAGAGTTGAAATCAAAACGGTTAAACCAAGAAACCACTTCCATCTGTTCTTAACAAGAAACAGAGCGGCGGCGGAGAAAACAGCTGCCACAATCCCGATATAATTCGGATAATCCGTAAATGGCATACGCCCCCAGTAAGTCATCTTTCCAAAACCAAAAGCCCAGGGAAACACAAAAGTTAACATCTCCTTCGGATGCAGACTCCAGCCTGTGGCATATCCATAATCGACCCCTCCTCCGGCGCCACCGCCTCTAATAGAAAATCGCGCGTAATGTTTAAGCGGGAAAATTAGAATGGAGGCAATCCCAACAGCAAGAATGAAAACCAAGATTATAGTTATCGTGTTAAAAATAAAATCTCTTCTCCTACCTCTTTGGAGCAAATATATCGATTCAAAGACAAAAATAAATCCAACAATAAGATAGGTATAATAAGAAATTTGAATATGCCCTCGCAACATTTGAACACCCAGTGTTAACGAAAGAAGGCCTGCCATCATGATCCTTCGATGGCCTGACAACAGCTGTTTAGCAAGAAGAAAGGCAAAAGGCATAAATGCTACCGCGCTTGCCTGGGAACCATGGCCATTAGCACCCATGGCAAGGTAATTCGGAAGCATAATAAACAACACTCCCGAGATAAGTGACACCGGTGATGAAACACCAAAAGAGCGTAATAAGAGATAGACACCAATCCCAGCCATAAAATAATGAAAAAGGAGCCAGGTCAACCGCGGAAAAGCCAGGTATTTATGTACTAAATGAGGTAACCAACTTACTGGATATACATATGGAGTATAAGCCATACTTGAAAAACTTGGCATTCCGGAAAAGAGATAGGGATTCCAGAGGGGATATACCCCGGAATCAAGAGCATCCTTCCCAACCGAAGCAAAGCTGACCGGTGTTTTGCTGTCAGGTACAAAAAATATTTTATCATGAAAACATATTCCCGGCATTAGAATACATATAACCATCAGCAAAACAGCACTAACAACAAATGCTCTCTTCCATGCGGAAACCGTATCCAATTTCATAACAGAATCAAACCCGGACAAGTTTTTATCTTTCTTTCGATTCACATCTGCCAATTAAGCTCTCCTCCTCCACAAATCATAATAGTCCCACACAAACCGTAATACGGCAAACGAGTAATAATAGAACCCGCACTTTCCAGCTATCTTATCCAGGCGCTACCGATGTCGGACACTCTCTAATATTTTAACATTTTAATCCCGTTTAGTAAACCTGTCTAACTCCATATTTTCCCTAATTTTCACTATCTTCCACACACCTTTAAAAAGACTTTTGAGAAGAGTCCACTTTCCGGACAGAAAAAAGATTGTAAGTAATAAAATAAAAATTGCGGAATAGAAAGGAAATACCATAATTCTCCACCATGCGGATTTGTATCTTCTAAAAAGCCTGTTTGTACTAACAATTCTCCTTTCAAATTTATACGGAGTAAACCCTCCCCCACTGCTTGAACTCACTTTATGCCAGACATGAGCCGTTGGCGAATAAAAAGACTTCCATCCGGCATTCCGGGCACGGAGACATAAATCAACATCCTCACAATACATTTCATAGGAAGGATCAAGAAATCCGACATCCTCAAGCACTTCCCTTCTTATCATCATCGCACACCCTGTAACATAACCTGTCTCTTTTACTGCTTCATAATCCCCCCTGTCAACTCTTCTTATATTCAGATGCCGGGGTAAAGCAATGAAGGGATAAAAACCACCTCCCCCATACCATATCCTGTTAGGATTATCATAATAATAGATTTTAGCTCCCACTATACCGGCATCATGGCGCTCAAAGACCTTGATCATTTCTGAAGCAAAGTCAGGAGCTACAACCGTATCATTATTCAGAAGGAGGAAAAAATCCCCTTCTTCTTTTAGATATTTACGAAGCCCGACATTATTACCCTCAGCAAATAAAAGGTTTTCTTTATTCTGAATGATATTTACATGGGGAAACTGTTCTCGCACCATTTGTAATGATGAATCTGTTGAAGCATTATCGATCACCGTTATTTCGATCGGAGAATAATCAACATCGGCAAGGGAGGCAAGACACTCTTTTATTACATCTTCCCCATTCCAGTTTAGTACAATCACATGAAGTAATTTACCAGACAAGCTATACCCCCCTCATACTACTTCCTGAAAAGTTCTTCAAGGGCGGAAACCAACCCCCCCCAGGCAAAACGCTTCTTTTCCTCTTTAAAATACGGCAACATTTTTGTTCCCCATCCCTCTTTAAAAAACTTTATCACTGCTGATGCCAGCGCTTCAGGATCAGCCGGAGGAACAATAAATCCCGTCTTTTCTTCCGAAACCACTTCCGGAAGCCCGCCCACTTTAGTTACAACGATAGGTCTGTCAAATGCCAGGGCTATCTGGGCGATCGCGCTTTGAGTCGCGGAAATGTAGGGAAGCACAACCAGGTCGGAAGCGACAAAATATTTTTCCACCTCATCATTATCAACATATCTTTCCACAAAAGTGACATTTCGGGCAAACTTTTTTTCTCTAACTAACTTCTTATAAAATGTACTGTCTTCATAAAATTCACCCACTACATACAAATGAATCTTGATTTTTTCCAGAATCAAAGGCATAGCTTCAAGGAGATACTGTAAACCCTTGTATGGTCTTACATATCCAAAGAACAAAATAATATTCTCACCAACCGCATGGACATCGTCCCTTGCCTGCTGTCTATTAATTTCCCCTTTCTTGAAAAAGTCGAAGAGTGGCAAAGGATGTACAATAAGGTCGGCATTCTTTTTAATGCCAAGCAGGTTGTCACGATCTTCCTTCGATTGAACAATAAAGGCTTCCACGAAGAAGAAAGCGATTCTGGCAAGAATGCCGTCTAAGACTGACTGTTCGTGCGGAACAACATTGTGGCAGATAAAAATAATTTTTCCCCTGCCTAAAATTCGTAAAATACTGTTTATTGTGAATATAGCTGGAGCAAAATAGGGATGCCACCACTGAACAACTACCATGTCCGCGTTAAAACGTACGATACGAAAAGCAGCCTTCACCCAGGACAGGGGATTTATGGAATCGATAATTCTATCAGATTCAACAATTAGAGGAGTTTTACTTTCATCAAATTGAGTTTTACCTGGAAACAAGAATTTCGGGTAAAGACGTTTATAATTAACCAGATATACCCTATGTTTTTTCCGCAGTTCTTTGGCAAGACATGTAGTATAATGGGATATCCCACCTCTGTAGGGATAAGCCGGACCAACAAGACAAATTTTCAGATTATTGCTCTCATCGGTTTTAATCATCTATTAAATACTCTCTGAATGAAAAAGATTTTTCAGCTTGTGATGAGAAGAGTTCAGCAAGTAACCCAAAAAAACCGATCTGAATAGATATTACTATCATAATCAGCCCCCCCACCATAACAGGTCTTACATGCAACCCATTTCCCGCTAACCATTGAAACAAAAAATAGAGATTGATCAGCCCCCCCACCGTCAGGAAAAAAACAGCTACACGTCCGAAGAAATGCAACGGGGAAGTGGAACGGTGTGTAATAAAAATCACCGTTAATAAATCAAAAAACCCGTTAAGGAACCTCTTTGTGCCGTATTTACTTCTACCGAATTTTCTTTCAAAATGGCTCACTCTTTTTTCAGAAACCTTAAACCCCTCCCATACAGCGAGAACAGGAATAAATCTGTGGAGTTCTCCATAGATTAACACACGCTTGACCACTTCTTTCTTGTAAGCCTTTAATCCACAATTAAAATCATGAAGTTTAATGCCGCTTACGAGAGAGGTAACAAAATTGAAAATCTTCGAAGGTAAAGTCTTTGTGATGGGGTCCTTCCTGTTTAGTTTCCATCCGGATACCAGATCCATCCCTTGATCAAGCTCTTCAATAAGTCCGGGGATCTCATCCGGATTATCCTGAAGATCAGCATCAATCGTAACCACTATATCTCCATTTGCAGCTTCAAATCCCGCAGACAGTGCGGCGGATTTACCGTAATTGCGCATAAAACTTATTATCTTAACACAATTATCACTCTCACGCAGTAAATGAAGAACCTTCAAAGAACCGTCAGTTGAACCGTCGTCAACAAATAACAACTCATAACCAACCGCAACCTTCCGTAACACCACAGTTAACTGATTATAAAGCTCTTCGAGGCTTTTCTCTTCGTTTAATAACGGAACAACCACGGAAATAGTATGTTTCTTTGTCATGATATCATCTCTGCTTATTTTGAGTTCAAAAAATTACGGTACCAGCCAATTTCCCGCTCTATCCCTTCCTCGAGGCCAATTCTTGGAGAGAACCCAAGTTCCTTTCTGGCACTTGATGTATCAGCCCACGTATCGAGAACATCGCCTTTAGCTTTATCAATAAATCTAATGTCAAAATCTTCATCAATCCTGCTCTTTAATATTTCTAAAACATCCAGTACAGAAACCCTGCTTCCTCCACCAATATTAAAAATGGTTTCTTCTCCGTCATATTCCATTGCCAACATATTTGCCTCAACAGCGTCCGAAACAAAGGTAAAATCACGAGTTTGCTTTCCATCCCCGTAAATCTCTATCTCTCCTCCGGTAAGCGCCGCGACTATGAAACGGCTAAAAGCCATGTCAGGTCTCTGCCTTGGACCGTACACGGTAAAATATCTCAAAGAAAGAGTATTTATACCAAAATTGATCCTGTACAATTCGCACAGGTGTTCCCCGGAAAGCTTTGTTACTCCATAAGGCGATACTGGCTTTAACCTCTGATCTTCACGCATTGGGAGTTTGTCCGTTTGACCATACACCGAACTGGAACTTGAATAAACAAGCCGTGTTCGCTCATTTCCTTTAAGGGCTTCCAGTATTTTCTGAGTAGTAAGTATATTCGAATCAACGTAAACCGAAAATTCCTTTCCCCAGCTCATCCTAACTCCGGCCTGAGCCGCAAGGTGAAAAACACATCTGGAACCATTAATAATCTCACCAATATCATAATCGTTAATGTCCTCTTCAATTAATTCAAAATTCTTGTGAGAAATAATATCTCTTAAATTTCCGTGCTTTCTCTCTGGACTATAATAATCGGTAAACGAATCTATGGCTGTAACCCGATATCCATCATCGACAAGCCGTTTACAGAGGGTGGAACCTATAAATCCCGCGGCTCCCGTCACAAACACCTTGTTGTCCATATGTACCCCCATCTACTTCACAGAATCAAGCATGGAGTCAATCCCCGATTTATCATCAGTCTCTTCCCGTAACTTCCGGCTGAGAGAACTGAATTCAGGGTCATTGGGATGAAGCACAAGCCATTTTGCTATATAGGCATTTGCCAGATCTCTGTTCCCCAAACCCATTGCAATTTGAAATCCATACGCGTAAAGATCTCTCTCATTTGGACACTCGCTTATACCGATATCGACTGAGCTAAGAGCTTCCCCAGGCTCGTTTGCTTCCCTGTATACGGCAACAAGACCGGTAAAATAATCCCCTCTTCCAGGATTTTCTTTTATCATTCTTTCATAGTGCTGAACCGCTTTATCCAATTGTCCGTTTCTCACAAAATAAATACCAAGATACTTTTTTGCGTAGTCGAAAGAGGAATCCAACTCCATCGAAAGCTCAGCCCGTTCGGCAGCTTCCTCATAATCTCCCTCCCTCGCTCCCTCCTGAGCTAATTGAAATGCGGCAACCGCGAAATTAATAAACATCGTCTTTGTATCTTTATTCTTGAACACAGATTCATCTTTTTTCTTTTCGTCCGTCAATACTCCACGGTATTCGAAAACGTCATCAAAATTCCTTGCCATAATAAATTCATTAAGAAGATGGTTGCCCTCGTACGGAACAACCTTACGCGCCATCCCTTCCATTTCAAGATGCTGCTCATAAGGGGCCCATACTTCTCTTGGAACGGTAACAGCAAAATAAACGGGACGCCTCCAAAGAGCCTTTCGTATTATATGCTGGACAGCTCTGTCGCGCTTCCAGGCTATACTACCATCTGCCAACTTGATTGGATTCAAATTTTTAATCTCGGAATCCGAGAGCAAAATGGGTACTCCAGGCTTCTGATCTCTGAGCTGTTCGATATACCAACTCGTGTTTAATAAACTTAGATTTGCTACGCAAACATCACTTCTGAAATTCTCAACACATTGAATATACCAAAGAGGGAAAGTATCATTATCACCATTTGTAAAAATTATGGCGTCAGGTTCCAACCCTGCCAGCATATTATAAGCATAATCTCTGGCAATATAATTATTTGATCTATCATGCTTAAACCAGTGATAGTGTGCCGGAAGTATCGATAATCCAATAATCAAAATACCCACTGTAATCGTCCAGCGCCGGAAAGAAACACCTTTGGATTTAAAGTAATCTCGGAGCATCATTAAAAAGATACTCGCCCCGATCCCAATAAAAATAGAAAAGAAATAGAAAGCGCCTCCATAAAAATAGTCTCGTTCCCTAACCTCATGATCGCTGAAATTAAGAAAAAGTATTAAACCTATTGAATTCAAAGCCAAAGCCGTAAAATTAACAACCCAGCTTTTTCGCTCTCTGGAGTAATTTGAACCAATCCCATACAAACCCAATCCAAGCGGGATAAGAACAGTCGCTTTCCCGAGATTAAAAGGACCTAGCATAACATCGCCAATCATCCTGAACTGCTCACGGAAATAACCCCAGAAGTGCTGAAACTGAAAGAGCAGAGATGCTTTCCTTACAAAAATATTCATCGGCGGATATTGTTCTCTCCTTAAATGAGCGTAAAGGGCCCTCCACGTCTCCGGGTTTACCTCATCAATCGGGGGATTCAACCCTGAACGTATATACAGATACAGGTGCACAGATAATCCAAGCACAAAGAGAGCAGTCGCGGTTACGGCAAATTTTCCTTCCGAAAATAAAGTCCAGATCAAAAGAATCATTAAAATCAGCAGTCCAACAACGGTAATCGTCGAATTTTTGTACATCGTCATATCAGCAACCATCACTGCCATCCCAAATGCAAAGACAAGAAATTCAAAATTGCTGAACGATTTCTTTTTTACCATCAAAAAGAGCAGGAAGATACCACTGGACGCGAGGATTGTCCCAAGATGAAATCCAATACCTAGAGAAAAAAGATAGATAATAAAAAACACAAGATTACGGGAATGTTTTTGGCCATCTTTCTCAATTGAAAGTATTATTCTTTTTCCCTCTTTTACGCCTTCCTTTTCAATAATCGATTGCTTTCTTTCAATCGGCAACTCTCCTGAGGGATTTCGATACCATTTCAGAGCGAGAAGAACAGTCAGCCCCATTAAAAATGTACTGAGAGAATAAACCTCGGCTTCAGTAGCATCCCACCAGTAAGTATTACTGAAAGTTAAATACAGAGCACCTGCAACTGGACCGGCATAATAAACAAATTTTTCTAAGCCGTTTTTTATTCTACCCAACACTAGTCTAACGACTTCAACCATAATCAAATATGCCATTAAAACCCCAAGGGCTCCGAACACTGCCGAAAGGAGATTGACTTTCTGAGCCGAGCTGATTGCCAAGGGAAGTAATGTAAAAACTCTTCCCACAAGCACATAAAGTGGTGTGCCGGGAGAATGAGGAATACCCAAGATATAGGAAGTCGCAATAAATTCGCCACTATCCCAGAAGGAAACACTGGCGGCCATTGTTTGCAAATAAACCGTCAAGCTTACAATAAAAATAAGGATTGCGGTGATGTAGTTTACTTTTTTATTCGACATAGAATGTTTTCCTAAAATCTCTGAAGCCATAACAACTAATTGAACTCATTTAAACTAAAACAATTCCATCAAAATTGGAAACAGTTTTTCTATTATCCCCCGTGAATATGCCTCCTCAAAAACAAAAAGCCCCCAACCAAACTTACGGTAACCATCACAAGATACGTAAGAAACTCAATTAGTAGCGCCTGTTCAGCCGGAACTCCCACACCTGTAAAAAGAAGAACTCCAGCTCCCTCCCTAATTCCAAGACCATTGATTGAAATGGGCAAAATCATAATCATTCCAAGAAGGGGAATAAAAATGAAAAAATAGAGAGGCATCCAACCGGACATCTCCATCCCTATTGATCTTCCGACTATTATATGAGTTAGAATTCGCAAAAACTGGACTGAAAGGGTGAGGAAAGCAACCTTCATCATTACAGGTTTAAGATTTCTCAACCCTCCGAGCTGACTGAATATCACATCCAACTTTTTTCCTATATTCCAAAGGGTTATACGCGCAAAAGTTCGTCTTAGAAATTTCGCCAACCGCATATTTAACACAACAATCAGGCTCCCCCCCACCACCACTGCAAAAAGCAGTATATACACCCAGAGATTATTAATATTCCCGCCGGGAAGAATAATAAATGACGATATAAGCGCTAAAATACAAAGACCGAATATCCCAAAAATTCTATCTAATAATGTTATCGCGAACACCTTATATGGATCATTACCCATCTTGGCTATGTCAAATATTTTAAAGGCGTCCCCCCCTACATTAGCCGGAAGAAAATTATTAAAGAACAACCCAACGAAATAAAGCTTGAGTACTTTTGGAAAAGTCAATTTAAAATCACTTTTCCGCAGAAGTATGAACCATTGGACAGCTCCAAGGAAACTGCTAAGTGAAAAAACAAGAAGCGCTGTGGTTAGTAAAAATGGATCTATATCTCTAAGATAGCTCGAAAGTTTACCTGGAGACGCTTTCCAGACAAGGAAAATAATCAACCCAACACTTATTGTTACCTTAAGCAATTGTAAAAGAATTTTCTTTGCCCGCAAAAATAACTCCCCGGTTGATCAAACGCCCACTACTTTGCTAACAAGCAACTCCGTCTCTCTGGCACAACGTTCCCATGTAAGCTCCTTTACACGCTTCAGGGCACTTTTGCTCATTCTGTACCACAAATCTCTGTCCTCAAGCAATTCTGTGGATTTCTCGGCGAAGGCAGTTTCATCCCCGTAGGGGACAAGAAATCCTGTTTCCCCTACCCAAACAGAATCCCTGAGACCGGGTCTGTCGCTGGCAACAACAGGCATCCCACAAGCATTCGCTTCTACAACTGTTAACCCCCATCCCTCTTTTGGACTCGGATTAATCAATAGATGGGCTTTGTTAAGATATCTTACAAGTTCTTCCGCTTTCATGTAACCCTTGAATTCAACCGCGTCCCTTAGGCCAAGTTTTTCAACCAACCCTTCAAGTGTCAATCTATAAGGCCCATCTCCAATTATCACAAGCCGAGCCTTCGGTAACTTTTCCCTTATAATTTTTATAGCCCTTATTGCAACTTCAACACTTTTATATCTTCTGAGACGCCCCAAATGTACTATCGTCGGGTCCTTAAACCTTTCCAGCTCAAGGTCACGGTATAACTCATGATTTAAGCCACATAAAACAACTTCTATCCTATCGGTATCTATTCCACGGGCTGCAAGATCATCTTTTGTGCTGGGGCTTATTACCATAAACCTGTTATTTTTATAGATATAAGGTATTAGTCTTTCCATCGTAACAACATAGGAACCTATCATCCAATTTGTCTCACGGAAGACCGTTGTACCGAAAAGATGCGGAATTACTCCCAAAACCGGCACATCCGTATAAAGAGGCATAAAAAAAGGAAGTTTGTTAATATCTTCCATTACAATATCGTATGGATTCAATTTAATATGTCGGCGGGCAAAGAAGGGAAGAGTAAAATTCGCGTCAAACCAGTGCCCGGATCTTAAAATCCTGATTCCATCAACTTCCGTCTCCGGTTCTCCTCCGGGAAACCCCGAGGAAATTTGCGTAACCCCGTGTCCCCACTTTACAAAATGAGCAAGTATCTCATGCAGGTGAACCTCAGCTCCACCAGCCTCAGGATGTTTAATATCTCTCCAGTTAACGGCAAGAACCTTCAAAATTACTCTTTCTTTACTCTTTTCGAGCAATACTACCTATAACAACCGCAGTATAAAGCGCCCACCTCATTTTGAGAATTATACTCCTTGGAATCACAAATGTTTTTCTAAAAAACGAAAAAATGGCCGGATACATTGAAATCCTGATCCCAACTTGCATAAGACCTTTTCTTAACATTCGAAACCACATCGGTGGATTCAACCACTCGCCATAGCTGCTCACAACCTTAAACCCGTGTTTTTCAAGCTTCTGTTCCAATTCTACAATACTGTACTCGGTCTCCCAGCCGGCGAACCATTTCCCAAAAGTTATCAGGATATGTTTAACAACTGTGTAGTAATGATATCGTTGAGGGACATCCACAAGAAGATACCCGCCCTTTTTAAGAACTCTTTTATGTTCCTTTATCATGTCATCAGGATTGTGAAAATGTTCCAGAAGCCCCTGATGAAAAACAAGATCGAAAGTCTCGTCCATGAAGGGCAGAGAAAAAGCGTCTCCACAGCACAAATCTACCTTGTCATTATCGGTAAGCTGTAATTTAACAAGCTCCAAAGCAACCATACTGTAATCGAGGGATATAACAT
>JAGHBT010000293.1 GCA_021160845.1 bacterium
GCTGGGAGGTACATCTTGTAGCCGACGAACTGGAAGGATTCAGCGGGGAACCGATAGAACCCGGGCTTGAGCACGCGTATGTGTATTTTTTGGAACATAATCAGGACGGGGAAGAAAGGAAAGCCGTAACTCCGGGAACAATATAGATCAATAACTTTGACACACTGCGAAAGGCGTGTGTTAAAATAATAACCCTTAAAGAGGTACTAAAAATGGATTTTATATACAATATGTGGATTGTCGCGAAGTTCGAAACCAAGACACTGCTTAGAAGCTGGTTTTTCAGAATATTCGCCCTTCTGGCAATAATCATTCTCGCGCTTCTCGATCTGGTTTTGTATACAAACCTTGCCCCGCTTCCATGGTCGTTCCGCGGAATCCCGTCATCGATTCCCTATACAAACATTCTGTTCTTAAACCTTGTGCAGGCTGTTATAGCTGTTTTCCTGTCTTCAGACTTTTTAAAACGCGATAAAAATCTGGATACAACTGAGGTGGTTTACACAAAATCAATTTCCAACCTGCAGTATGTAGCCGGAAAGACAGCTGGAATACTATTCACATTCTTTATTCTTAATGTCGCGGTGTTGATCGTAGCAGCTGTTTACAACATATTTTTCGCCAATTCTGGGTTATCCGCAATCTCCTACCTTCTCTACCCGCTTGTTATCAGCCTTCCAACTATAGTATTTATTCTGGGGCTTTCTTTTCTCCTTATGGTACTTATACGCAACCAGGCGGTTACTTTTATACTTCTTCTCGGATATATCGCCGCGACACTCTTTTATTTATCCTCAAAGTTTAACCATCTCTTCGATTACCTTGGATTCAATATTCCCCTTATGTACTCGGGTATAACAGGCTTTGGAAACGTGGGGCAGCTACTTGTTCACAGAGGTATCTATCTGTTCCTCGGGATTTCGTTTATTTTTATTACATCCATCATGCTTAAGAGACTACCTCAATCGAAAGTATCATCGCGCATATCGATCCTTTCTTCCGGTGTTTTTCTGATATTAGCCCTTCTATTGTCCTTTGTCCATGTCACAGGGATAAACAAAGGAGAAGAAATCAGAAAAGAGATCGTCAATCTAAACAACAGTCTTGAAAACCTTTCCACAGTCAGGATTACTGAATGCCGCTTGGATGTAACCCATAAAGGGGATAAGATTGAAGCGGAAGCCTTTCTTAAAATTATCAACAGTTCCAACCGACCCGTGCCGAACTACATCTTCAGCCTCAACCCGGGACTTAAAATCGAAGAGTTATCAAGAAACGGAAAAGAATTAGATTTTAAAAGAAATCTTCATCTCATATTTGTAACTCCGGAAATGCAGCTTCAGCCCCTCGCCACGGATTCTCTGCTCATAAAATATTCAGGCGCCATTGATGAAAACGCCTGCTATCCCGATATCGATCCCGAAGTAATCAGTAAAAACAACCGTATAGCGTTTATGAATGTCAAAAAAAGGTATAGCTTTATTAGCTCGAACTACCTCCTTCTTACACCTGAGACACATTGGTATCCGGTTTCCGACCCCGGCTTCAGTGATAACCGCCCGGTGTCTCGCGTCATGGATTTTACTTTATTCAATCTTGATGTTAAAACGCGATCCGACCTTGTCGCTATTTCGCAGGGAAAGCCGACAAGTAAAAATGCCGGTGTATTTACTTTTAACTCCGAAACACCTCTGCCGGGGCTGTCTCTTGTGATCGGAGATTACGAAAAAAGAAGCGTTACCGCTGATTCTGTTAGTTACAATCTTTACACAATCAAGGGAGATGATTATTTCAGCGAGTATTTTGACTCCATCAAAGACACCCTCCCTGAGCTTATCAGGGAAGAAAAACAGAATTATGAGAACTCTCTCGAGCTGTCATGTCCTTATTCAAGGATTTCGCTCGTTGAAGTTCCTATTCAGTTTTGCTGCTACAACAGATTCTGGACGCTTAGTTATGAAGCTGTCCAGCCCGAAATGGTCTTGCTCCACGAAAAAGGAGTAAATATCAGAGGCGGCGACTTTAGAAGAATGACCTGGAGAACAAAAAGAATTAATAAAAGAAGAAACGAAACAACATCGGATATTGAAAATCAGACAGATATGTTTAAGAATTTCGTTTCTCAAACTCTCGCGGGGGAACTCAATTCTACTTCTCTGAGGAGGGGCCCGGAATCCACCGAAATCAGCTACAGTATCTTCCCCTTCTACTACAACTTTATAAACCATATTGAATCCAAAGAATGGCCCGCGCTTAATATCGCTTTGGAATCTTATCTCTCCGAAACACTTGAATCTCCCCCATCCTCATTTCTTCGTTTTGTTACGGGTATCAGCGATGAAGAAAAGGCCAACATTGAGCTTTCGGAAAGCAGCCTGGCAGAAATACTAAAAAACCCTGAGAAGCGCGATATTACGCGCTTCGTTATTAGCCTTAAGGGAAAATTCCTGTTTAATCTGCTGGCCAACAAAATAGGAGAAGAAAATCTAAAAAAATATATAAAAGATATTACAACCGAGAATAGCTTACCCAATATAAACAGCAACGAGGTCAACGTTCAAATCTCCAACCGTACCCATCCAAAACATAAAA